>JACOUZ010000266.1 GCA_016177515.1 Acidobacteriota bacterium | reverse complement strand
GGAGGACTACGTCGTGCCGATCGGCGTGGCCGCCGCGCGCCGGGAGGGCCGGGACCTGGCCATTCTGACCTACGGGGCGATGCTGTATCAGGCGCTCGAGGCGGCCGAGGTGCTGGCCCGCGAGGACGGCGTCCAGGCGGAAGTGGTCGACCTGCGATCGCTCCTGCCGCTCGACAACGACGCCATCCTGGGGGCGGCGAAGAAGACGGGCAAGGTGCTGGTGGTGCACGAGGTCTCGCGCACGGGCGGGATCGCGGGGGAAATCGCCGCGATCGTCAACGAGGAGGTCTTCGAGTACCTCGACGGGCCGGTCCTGCGCGTCACGGCGCCGGATACGCCGGTCCCGTACAGTCCGCCGCTGGAGGAGTTCTTTCTGCCCAACAAGGAGAAGATTCTTAAGGCCGCGAGGCAGCTGGCCGCATATTGATGGCGGGACCTTTCAGAGCCGGGACTGCAGCCGGCGCGCTGGGGCGCGCGGCTGAGCCCCGTTGAATCGTAGAGGACACACGGGAAGGAGCGGACGATGCGGGTTGACGTGATCATGCCTCAGATGGGGGAGAGCATCGCCGAGGGGACCCTTACCCGCTGGCTCAAGAAGCCCGGCGACAAAGTGGCGCGCGACGAGCCGATTTTCGAGATCTCCACCGACAAGGTGGACGCCGAGATACCGTCGCCCGCCGCGGGCTTTCTGGCGGAGATCCTGGTGCAGGAGGGGCAGACGGTCCCGATCAACGCGGTGGTCGCGCAGATCGAGACGGAGGCCGGGCAGGCGGCCGTCGCGGGCAGGGCGGCCGCCGCGGCCGCGGGGACGAAGCCCGCCCCGGCCGGAGTCCCGGCCGCCGCGGAGAAGCAGGCGCCGCCGCGGACCGGCGGCCCGTCCGACGGACGCGATCGCGCCCCGGCGCCGGCCGCCCCGCCGGCCTCCGTCACGGCGGGCCCGCCGGTGCCCGGGGCGTCCGAAGTCCGGGAGATCCCGAAGGCCGCGCTCCTGATCGGATCCGGGGCGACGGTGGAGGACCTGCGGCGGGTGCGCTCCTCCCCGGTGGTGCGCAAGATCGCCCAGGAGCACCACGTCGACATCTCGCGCCTGCGCGGCACGGGGATCTCCGGGCGGGTGACCAAAAAGGACATCCTGGAGGCGCTCGAGAGCGGGGCCGCCCGCAGAGCGGCGCCGCATCTGGCCGGGGCCGCGCCGGGTTCCGGCGGCGCCGCGGCGCCGGCCGCCCCGCGGTCCGCCGCCCCCTCGCCCGTGTACGCCCCGGGCCAGCGCGTCTCGCTCGTGCCGATGAGCCCGATGCGCAAGAAGATCGCCGAGCACATGGTCCAAAGCCGCCGCACCTCGGCCCACGTCACCACGGTGTTCGAGGTGGACATGAGCCGGGTGATGCGGCTGCGCGAGGAGCACCGGCAGGCGTTCCAGGAACGCCACGGCGTGAAGCTGACGCCGACGCCGTTCCTGGTGCAGGCCGCGGTGGAGGCGCTCAAGGCGTTTCCGGATCTGAACGCCTCCATCGAGGGGGACCATGTCGCCTACAGGAAGGACATCAACATCGGCATCGCCGTCGCCCTCGACTGGGGCCTGATCGTGCCGGTGGCCCGGCACGCCGACGACCTGAGCCTCTCCGGCATCGCCAAGGTGGTCGCCGACCTGGCGGAGCGCGCCCGCGCCAGGAGACTCACGCCGGACGACGTCCAGGGAGGCACCTTCACCATCACCAATCCCGGGGTCTTCGGCAGCCTGTTCGGCACGCCGATCATCAGCCAGCCGCAGGTGGCTATCCTCGGCGTCGGCGCCATTCAGAAGCGGGTCGTCGTGGTGCAGGACGCCATCGCCATCCGCCCGATGGTCTTCCTGGCCCTGTCCTTCGACCACCGCCTGATCGACGGCGCCGTGGCGGACCAGTTCATGGCCCACATCAAGGCCACCCTGGAGCAGGGGAAGTTCACCGAGATCGTCTGATGCGGCGCTGCCTCCACCTGTATGCGGGACTCGTCGGCTACGCCGAGGCGGCGGCCCTGCAGGATCGCTGTGCGCGCCTCCTCAAGGACGGCGGAATGGAAGAGCGCCTGCTCCTCCTCGAGCACCCGCCGGTGATCACCCTCGGCCGCAATGCCCGGAGAGAGGACGTTCTGCACGACGAGAAGACTCTGCGCGCGCTGGGCGTGTCCGTGGAGGAGACGAACCGCGGGGGGCAGGTCACCTACCACGGCCCGGGGCAGCTCGTCGGCTACCCGATCCTCAACCTGGGCCCGGACCGGCGGGACGTGGCGCGCTACCTGCGCGACCTGGAGGAGGTGCTGATCCGCACGCTGGCTCGCTTTGGCCTCCAGGCCGGCCGGGTCCCGGGGCTGACCGGCGTCTGGGCGGGCCGGGAGAAGATCGCCAGCATCGGCGTGCACCTGTCGCGCTGGGTGACGACGCACGGGTTCGCCCTCAACGTGAACACCGACCTGTCCCGTTTCGGCCTGATCGTGCCGTGCGGGCTCCGCGGTGGCGCCGTCACCTCGATGCAGCGCCTCCTCGGGCGCGCCCTGCCGCTCGAGGGGGTCGCCTCGGCGCTGGTGCCGGAGTTCGGCGGGATCTTCGCAAGAGAGATGGAGCCGGCGCAGGACGCGGCGCCGCGCCCGCCGGCGCTCACGGAAGTGGCCTGATGTCCGGCCTGCCGCGGCCGGCACCCACGGGTCCCAAGCCGGCGTGGCTGAAGATCCGCCTGGACACCGGGGAGAACTACCGGGGCGTGCACGGCATGGTGCAGGGTCTCAGGCTGCACACCGTCTGCCAGGAGGCCCGCTGCCCCAACATCTATGAGTGCTGGGGCGACCGCACCGCCACCTTCATGATCCTGGGAGACGTCTGCACCCGGCGCTGCGGGTTCTGCGCCGTGGCCACCGGCCGCCCGCGTGCCGTCGACCCGGACGAGCCGGACCACGTGGCCGAGGCGGTCCGCCACCTGGACTTGAAGCACGCCGTCATCACCATGGTGGATCGGGACGACCTGCCGGACGGCGGCGCGGCCCAGGTCGCCCGGGTGATCCGCGCCGTCAGGGGCCGCAACCCTGCGTGCGAGGTGGAGATCCTGACCTCCGACTTCCGCGGGGTCGAGTGCCCCCTCGACGTGGTCCTGCCGGCAGGTCCGGTCACCTTCAGCCACAACATCGAGACGGTGCCGCGCCTGTACCCGACGGTGCGCCAGGGCTCGCGCTTCGAGCGCTCCGCCGGCTTGCTGCGCCGGGCGGTCCGCTGGAGAGGGTCGGCGGCGCGTCCCCTGGTCAAGACCGGGCTCATGGTCGGCCTCGGCGAGAGCCGCGAGGAGCTCCTCCTGACCTTCGCCGCCCTGGCGGAGGCGGGGGTCGAGATCCTGACGATCGGCCAATACCTGCGTCCGACGCTCGCCCACCTGCCGGTCGCGCGCTATTACCCTCCCGGCGAGTTCGAGGAGCTGCGCCGGGAGTCACTGGCGTGCGGATTCCGCCACGTGGAGGCCGGACCGCTGGTGCGCAGCTCCTACCACGCCCGGCGCCACACCGAGTCGGCCGCCTCGGCGCCCGCGCTTGACAGCCCTTTCGCCCGCCCGTAATATACGACCATACAGGTCGGATTTCGAAACCGGCTTGGCGAGGTTGCCTTGATCCGTCTGTCCAGGCGCACCGATTACGGCTTTCTGGCGATCCAGCACCTGTGCTCGTCGCCGCCCGGCGCCTACCGGAGCGCGCGCGCGATCGCGGCCCGCTACCGCATCCCCGCGGCGGTGATGGCCAAGCTCCTGCAGAGGCTGGCGCGCAAGGGCCTGGTCGCCTCCCACCACGGCATCAAGGGGGGATACCAGATCGCCCGGCCGCCGGCCGAGATCACGCTGTGGGAGATCATCGAGGCGCTCGAGGGGCCGGTGCGCGGCCGTCCCTGCCCGCACGGTTCGATCGCGCGGTGCCGCAGGGCGGGGTGGTGCGACGGACGCCGCCCGGTTCTCGCGGTCCAGAGGAAAATCGCCGACGTGCTGGGGCGGACCACCCTGCGCGACCTGGCCGCGCTCCGGGGGAGGAACGATTGACGCGGCCCCCCGTGTACATGGACAACCACGCGACCACGCGAGTCGACCCGCGCGTCGTCGAGGCGATGCTGCCGTTCTTCGACAGCGAATTCGGCAACGCCGCGTCGCGCACCCACATGTTCGGCTGGCGGGCGGAGGAGGCGGTGACCCGGGCGCGCACCCGGATGGCGCGCCTGATCGGCGCCGACCCCAAGGAGATCGTGTTCACTTCCGGGGCCACCGAGTCGAACAACCTGGCGATCTTCGGGGCCTTCGAGGCGCTGCGCTCGAAGGGCGACCACGTCGTCACCGGGGCCACCGAACACAACGCCGTTCTCGATCCGGTCGCAAGGCTGCGGACGCGCGGGGCGCGGGTGACCGTCCTGCCGGTCGACGGCCACGGGCGGGTCGATCCGGACGACCTGCGCCGCGCGATCACCGGCGGCACCGTCCTGGTCTCGCTGATGTTCGCCAACAACGAGGTCGGCACCCTTCATCCGCTGGCGGAGATCGGCCGGATCTGCAAGGAGAGGGGCGTCCTGTTCCACAGCGACGCGGCGCAGGCCGCCGGCAAGGTGCCGCTGGACGTGCAGGCGATCGGTGTCGATCTGCTGTCGATGTCGGCGCACAAGGTCTATGGCCCCAAGGGGGTCGGCGCCCTCTACGTGCGGCGCAAGAACCCGCGCGTGATCCTCGAGCCAATCCTCTTCGGCGGCGGCCACGAGCGCGGCCTGCGCTCCGGCACGTTGAACGTCCCCGGGATCGTGGGGTTCGGGGCGGCGCTCGAGATCGCCGGCTCCGAGATGCCGGAAGAGTCGCGGCGCGTCCGCGCGCTGCGCGATCGGCTGCACGAAGGGATCGTGAAAAACCTGGATGACGTCGTGCTCAACGGCCACCCGGTCGAGAGGCTGCCGAACAATCTCAACCTCAGCTTCGCCGGCGTCGAGGGTGAGGCGCTGATGATGGCGCTGGACGGCGTCGCCGTGTCGTCCGGCTCGGCCTGCACGTCGGCGAAGAAGGAGCCGTCGCACGTTCTGCGGGCCATGGGCCGAAGCGACGACCAGGCGGTCACTTCGATCCGCTTCGGGCTCGGACGCTTCAACACCGGGGACGAGGTGGACCAGGTGGCGGAACGGGTGGTCGGCGCGGTGCGGCGGCTGCGATCCATTTCGCCGATGTACGAGGCGGCGCGCGGCGGCGCCAGGATATCGACCCGGTGAATGCGGTCAAAGGAGGAACGATGATTCACGTGACGGACAGGGCGGCGGAGCAGATCCGGAAGATCATGGAGAAGGAGGGGCTACAGGACCACGGCCTGCGGGTCGCCGTCGTCGGCGGCGGCTGCTCCGGCATGTCGTACAAGCTGAACTTCGAGAAGGACGCCTCCCAGGGCGACAAGGTCTACGAGGACCAGGGCGTGCGCATCATCGTCGACCCCAAGAGCACCCTCTTCCTCAACGGCACGACGCTCGATTTCTCCGACGGGCTCAGCGGCACCGGCTTCACCTTCAGCAACCCGAACGCCAAGTCCACCTGCGGCTGCGGCACCTCCTTCTCGGGGTAGGCGGGCGCTCCCCACGGCCGCCACGGCGGCCTGCGGCGCCCCGCTCCCTCCGTCGCGGCCGGCGGCACGCGATCGCCGCCGGCGCGGGAACGCTTCGCGGTACACCTTCCGATATTGCGTGACGCTTTTCGCGCGTGCTATCATCGCGGGTCGACATCGCGCACTCTCGCTCTCGATCACCGAACAGCAAGGACGGGGATGGCTCACAAGAAGACTTTTCTTTCGGGCCAGAGGATCTTCCCGGATCCCATCCGCGGCGGCATGACCGTCGATCGGCTGATCGACGAAACCTTCCTGGCGTACAACGGCGGGCGCCTGCAGAAGGCCTGCCGCCTGCTCAGCGAGAGGATGCTGCTCGACGACGTCACGGTCGGGCTGAGCCTGTCCGGGGCGCTCACGCCCGCCGGGGTCGGCCGTTCCTGCATCATCCCTCTCATCAAGGCCGGCTTCGTCGACTGGATCGTCTCGACGGGCGCGAATCTCTACCACGACACGCACTACGGCCTCGGCATGTCGCTGCACAGAGGGGCGCACGACGTCGACGACACGCTGCTGCGCCGCGAGGGCGTCATCCGCATCTACGACATCCTGTTCGACTACAACGTCCTGCTGGACACCGACAACTACCTCCGCGCCATCATGGCGGAGAAGCCGTTCCGCAAGGACATGAGCACCGCCGAGCTTCATTACCTGCTCGGCAAGTACCTGGCGGCCCGCGAGAAGGAAATGGGCGTCGAGGACACGTGCGTCCTCAGCGTGGCGTACCGCGCCGGAGTGCCGTGCTACGTGTCCTCGCCGGGAGACTCGTCGATCGGGATGAACATCGCCGAGCTGACCATGCGGGGCACCGGACCGCGCATCGACGTGTCGCTCGACGTGAACGAGACGGCGGGGATCGTGTACGCCGCCAAGCAGGGAGAGGGCAAGAGCGGCGTGCTGATGCTCGGTGGCGGGTCGCCGAAGAACTTCGTCCTGCAGACCGAGCCGCAGATCCAGGAAATCCTGGGCCTGACGAATCGCGGCCACGACTACTTCATCCAGGTGACCGACGCCCGGGCCGACACCGGCGGACTGTCCGGCGCCACGCCTTCCGAGGCGGTCTCGTGGGGCAAGATCGATCCCGACAGGCTGGCCGACTCGGTCGTCGTGTACACGGACAGCACCATCGCGGGACCGCTCCTGACCGCCTACGTCCTGGCGCGGGTCAAGCCGCGCGAGCTGAAGCGGTTGTACGACCGGCGCGGCGAGATGGTGGACAGGCTCAAGAAGGATTTTCTCGCCGAGCACGAACGGCGGCTGCGGGCGAACAGGGTCCCTCAGCCACGCTGATCACGGCGGCGGATCTCCCGCACCGGCCGTCAGCCGTCCTCCCGTTCCCGCGCCGCGCCCGCGAAGCGCCGCGGATCGAAGCGGGCGAGGTCGAATCCCGAATCCTCCCCGCGCAGCATCCGCCCCACCACGAGCGCCGTGATCGGCGCGAGCAGGATGCCGTTCCGGAGATGGCCGCAGGCGTACACGAGACCCGGCACGGAGGCCGGGCCGATGGCCGGGAGGCCGTCGTCGGTCGCCGGACGCAGGCCGGCCCAGGCGGAGTGGAACGGCGCGCCGCGCAGGGCGGGGACGATCGCGAGCGCCGCGGCGGTCAGCGCCGCCAGTCCCGCGGCGGTCACCTGCCTGTCGAAGCCGGCGCGCTCCATGGTGCTGCCGACCAGGATCCGGCCGTCCCGCCGCGGCACGAGGTAACAGGCGTGGGAATAGAGCGGGCGGCACGGAGCCGCCGCCGGCCCCAGGCAAACGATCTGGCCGCGCACCGGGTGGGACGGCGGGGGAGTGATGCCGGCGCCGCCGATCTCCTGCGTCCACGCCCCTGCGGCGATCACCACCGCGCCCGCCGGAAACCTTTCGCCGCCGGCGCCGACGCCGGCCGCCCGCCCCTTCTCGACCAGGATCCGATCGACCCGCGTCCCCGCCTGAAGGCGCGCCCCCGATCGCTCCGCCGCGCGGCCCAGCCCCTGCACCAGCCGGACGTTGTCGACGCTCCAATCGCGCGGCAGGTGGAGACCCTCGGAGCAGCCGGGACCGAGGGAAGGCTCGAGGCGCTGCAGCGCCTCGCCCCCCACTCTCTCCGCGGCCAGGCCCAGGGAACGGTGAAAGGCGGCCTGGCGGTCAATCTCCTCGATCTCGCCGGCGCCGCACGCCAGCACCAGGGTTCCCCGCTCGAGCAGGCAGGGATCGATGCCGCTCTCGCCGGCGATCTCCCGCGCGAAGGCGGGGTAGAGATCGCGGCTGGCCAGGCCGAGGGACTGCAGCGGATCATCGCGCTGCAGTCCGATCTGCGGGCCGATCAGGCCGGCGGCAGCCGAGGAGGCCTCCCGCCCGACCTCGCCCTTCTCGAAGAGGCGGACGCGCAGTCCGGACCGGGCCGCCTCGCGCGCGATGGACAGGCCGATGATCCCGCCGCCCACGACGATGACGTCGTCGATCGGTGTCCGCCCCATGATCGCCGGAGTCTAGCGCCCGCCCGCGGCGCCCGCAACCCCGGCCCGGCGCGCGATTGACAGGGGAGGGCGCGCTCCCTATCATCGGCTGCTTTCACGCGCGGGGGACGGGACGTGCTGAACAGGCGGGCGCTCGCGATCCTTTTTCTGACGCTCTTCCTGCTGATGCTCGGCGTCGGCATTATCATCCCGAACATCGCCTACCAGGCGCAGGAGAACCGGGCGTCCGCGTTCCAGATCAGCCTGCTGTTCACGCTCTACTCCCTGATGCAGTTCCTGTGCGCGCCGTTCTGGGGGCATCTTTCCGATCGCATCGGCCGCAAGCCGGTCCTCCTGCTGGGGCTGCTCGGGAACGCCGCCGGCCTGGCGCTGTTCGGGATCTCATCCGGGCTGCCGATGCTGTACGCCGCGCGCGGATTGTCGGGGTTGATGTCCTCGGCGGCGTTGCCGACCGCTATGGCCTACGTCGCCGACGTGACCGATGACAAGAGCCGCGGGCGGGGGATGGGCTTCCTCGGAGCGGCGATGGGGCTGGGCTTCATCTTCGGGCCGGCGCTCGGCGGGCTCCTGTCGCGCTTCGGGCATGGGGTCCCATTCCTGGCGGCCGCCGCGCTCAATCTCCTGACCGGCCTCCTGGCGGCGGCGTTCCTGCGCGAGAGCCTGGGGACGCGGGCAGCCGCGGCCCGCGAAGCGCCGTCCGGAGTCGCGGCGGCGGTGCCGGGGGGAGGCGAGGCGCCGCTGATGTCGATCGATTCCGGACCGGGCCTGCCGCGGCATTTACGGGCCATCGGCAGCCCGCTCCTGCGGTTCTACCTGGTGGCGTTCTTCGTCACCTTCGCGATGGCGGCGCTGGAATCGATTTTTCCGCTGTTCATCCAGACCCGTTTCGGCTTCGGCGCGCGCGACATGGGGGTGATGTTCCTGTTCATGGGGACCGCCGTCTTCCTGGTGCAGGGATTCCTCCTGGGACGCCTCATCCAGTCGCTCGGCGAGGAGAACGTGATGCTGGGCGGCCTGATGATCAACGCGCTCGGCTTTCTCCTGGTGATCGCGGCGACGGGCCGGGTGTCCCTGACGGCGTCGCTCCTGGTCAGCGGCGTGGGGAACCAGGTCATGCGGCCGACCAACGCCTCGCTCATCACCAAGAGGACGACGCGCGGCCGGGGAGCGGCCATCGGGATCATGGACTCGTTCGACTCGGCAGGCCGGATCCTGGGGCCGATCATGGCGGGGTCGCTGTACGGCCCCCGCCACCCGAGCTGGCCTTACCTGGCGTCGGCGGCAATCCTGGCGACGGTCGGTTCGGTCCTCTGGCTGGGGAAAGGTTCGCGGCAGGACGATCCGGCGCCGGCGCCCGGGGAGGTCACTTCTTCGGGCGCCCCTTGACGATGTGCTGCTCCAGGGGGGCGAGGTCGTTGATCACGATCCGGGTCACGCGGTAGTTCTCGACCGAAAAATAGGTCCTGACCGCACCGCCGTCGCTGGCGTACTGGTACTTCTGCGGCAGGGACGGATCGTTCTTTGCGTCCGCCCGCGGCGCGGTGCCGCGCGGGCGCTCGGTCACCTGTTCCGCAGGGGGACCGTAGGCGCCGAGCAAATCGTTCACCGTCGATCCTTTTCCGATCCCCTCACGAGTGCGGAAGCCCCCCTCGCCGATGCCCTCGTAAGTCCCCTCCAGATTGAAGCCCACGGATGCGACC
Source organism: Acidobacteriota bacterium (assembly GCA_016177515.1). Taxonomy (GTDB): domain Bacteria; phylum Acidobacteriota; class Polarisedimenticolia; order Gp22-AA2; family Gp22-AA2; genus Gp22-AA3. The sequence goes on along the minus strand of JACOUZ010000266.1, from coordinate 7,837 downwards.
TTCATGTGGTCGGGAGCGCCCACGACGATGCACGAGATGCCCGCCGCAGGGACCTTGACGGTCGTCGCGTCCTCCTGCCCGGCGAACGGCGCGACCTCCGCGTCCGGGAACTTCTTCAGCACATCGGCGAGCGGCTGGCCGATGTAGGCGACGCCGGGGATCCCGGCGTGCAGCTCGATCGTCTTCGCCCCGCCCGCCACGTTGCCCGCGGGCGGCGCGGGCGCTCCGCCGGCAGGGGGTTCTCCGGTCGCGGGGGCCGCCGGCGCGGCGGCGCCGGGCAGGAGGATCAGAAGGAGGAACGCCACCCTCGGAGCCTGTCCGAGTATTCGGCCGGGCCCGGCCCAATACTCGTACAGGCTCCTAGGGATTCGCCGCAACGCGCGTCTCCGGAGAAAGGGCGCCATTCCTGCATCGAGGGCGTTCGGCGTCCGAAACGAGGCGGAAATTATAGCACGCCGACCGTCACGCCCCCGGCGGGTCGGGGGCGCTCGGGGTAGAATGTCAATCCCTCGGGGGGTGGCGTGGGAGACAGGGGACCCCGGAAGCCCGGACCGTCGACGGTGCAGAAGGCGTTCGCGCGGCAGGCGCAGGCCTTCGCCAGAAGCCCGCTGCAGACCGATCCCGCGCGGCTCTCGCGGCTGCTCGACTTCCTGCGGCCGCGGCCCGGCGAGCGGGCCCTGGACGTCGCCTGCGGTCCCGGGATCGTGACCGGCGCCCTGGAGCGGGCGGGGCTCCTGACGGCCGGCATCGACCTGACGCGGGAGATGATCCGCGAGGCCCTGGCGCGCGGCGGGCGCTACGTGCAGGGAAACGTCGATCGGCTGCCGTTCCCGGACGGGACGTTCGACGTGGCGCTCTGCCGCAACTCATGCCATCATTTCGCCGCGCCCGGAACGGTGCTGCGTGAGATGGCGCGCGTGCTGCGCCCGGGGGGGCGCGTGATCGTGGAGGACATGCGCGCCCCGGAGGACGCGCGGCAGCGCGAGTACCACGAAACGATCGAGCGGCTGCGGGACGTGTCGCACGTCCGCACGCTCACAAGCGGCGAGTTCCGGGACCTGGCCGCCGCGGCGGGGCTCGCCGGCTTCGAGGAGGCGCCGGTGGCCTTCGTCATCGATTTCGACGAGTGGATCGACCGCGCCTTCCCCGCGCAGGGGGAGCGCGAGCGGGCTCGCCTCCTGATGGAGGCGTCGGTCGGAGACGATCGGTGCGGGCTGAGAGTGTGGCGGGAGGACGGGCGCCTGAAATTCGAGCGGCAGAGCCTGATGTGGAGAGCCGTGCGGCCGCCAAGCCGGAGTTTCTAGGGAGGGTGTGATGCTCCTGGAGGGACGCGTGGCGGTGGTGACCGGCGGCGGCCGCGGCATCGGGCGGGCCGTCGCCGAGCTGTTCTACCGGGAGGGCGCGCGCGTCGCCGTCGCCTCGCGCAACACCAAGAACCTGCAGGCGCTGGCCGCGGAGCTGAACTCGGGGGACCACCGCATCGCGCCGTTCCGCTGCGACGTCAAGGACAGGGACGAAGTGGAGGTGATGATCGGCAACGTCGTGGAGGTGTGGGACCGCGTCGACATCCTGGTCAACAACGCCGGCGTCTCCGGGACCACGCCCATCGAGCCGGGCGGGGAGCCGGGGGTCGACGACCAGGTGGAGGCGAGATGGCAGGAGATCCTCGCCACCAACCTGACCGGCCTCTACTACTGCGCGCGGGAGGCGGTGCGGCACATGCCGTCGGGAGGCAGCGGCCGCATCCTCAACCTGTCCTCGGTGCTCGGCAAGTTCGGCGTGCCGGGCTACGCCGCCTATTGCGCCAGCAAGCACGGCGTCATCGGGTTCACGAAGGCCCTGGCGCTGGAGCTGGCCCCGCGGAAGATCACGGTCAACGCCCTGTGCCCCGGCTGGGTGGACACGGAGATGGCGGCGCAGGGCGTCGCGGACGGGGCGGGGAAGGAAGGCGTGTCTCCGGAGGAGTTCCGCCGGCGGGCGGAGGCGCGCGTGCCGATCGGCCGCTTCATCACCCCGGCGGAGGTCGCGCGCCTGGCCCTGTTCCTGGCATCCGACGCGGGCGCGGGCATCACCGGCCAGTCGATCAACATCGACGGCGGGGCGGCGATGTGGTGAGCGCCGGAGCGTCGGGACGGTACCCCCTGTCGGTGCCGATCGAGGTGCGCTTCCGCGACATGGACAGCATGGGGCACGTCAACAACGCCGTTTTCTTCACCTACTTCGAGAACGCCCGCATCGCCTACTGGCGGGCGGTTCCGGCGATCCGCTCCCGCAAGTCGCTGGATTACATCCTGGCGCGGGCCGAGTGCGATTTCAGGAGTCCGGCCACGGTCGAGGACGATCTGGCCTGCCAGATCCGCGTGGGATCGTTCGGGCGCTCCTCCTTCACGTTCGAGTACCTGCTGAGCGACGAGCGGACCGGCCGCGTGGTGGCGGAGGGGAGGACCGTCCAGGCCGTCTACGACTACGCCGAAAAGAAGACCCGGCCGCTCGATCCGGCGCTGCGGGCGGCCATCGAGGAGTTCGAAGGACGGGAGATCCCGCCCGGCGCGTGATCGGGAGGAGCGCAGGGCTTTGGACCCGCGGCTGTGCATCGGCGCCTCGAGCTGGAGCGCCCCTTCCTGGGAGGGGGTGTTCTACCCTCCCGGTACGCCGCCCGCCGAGTTCCTGGCGCATTACGCGCGGCATTCCGATACGGTCGAGGTGGACGCCACCTTCTACAAAATTCCGGGCGAGAAGATGGTGGACGGCTGGCGGGAGCGCACGCCCCCCGGCTTCACGTTCGCCGCCAAGTTTCCCCAGGTCATCACCCACGAGAAGCTGCTTCTCGATTGCGCTCCCGAGCGCGACGCCTTCCTGCGCGTCATGGACCGGCTCGGCGGCCGCCTCGGGCCCCTCCTGTTGCAGTTCCGCTACTTCCGCAAGGAGGAGTTTCCCGATCCGAACCCGTTCATAGACCGCCTGGAGGCCTTCCTGCCTTCCCTTCCCCCGGACCGCCGTTACGCGGTCGAGGTGCGCAACAAGACCTTCGTGACCGCGCGCCTTCTCGCCCTCCTGCGGCGGCACCGCGTGGCTCTGGCGCTTATCGACCACCCCTGGTTCTTCGGCGTCGAGCAGCTCATGCGCCGGGAGGGGGTGCTGACGGCCGATTTCGCGTATATCCGCTGGCTGGGGGACCGCAAGGCGATCGAAAAAAGGACGACGCGCTGGGACCGCCTGCTCGTGGATCGGCGGCGCGACATGGGGCGCTGGATCCCGGCGATCCGCGGCATCCTCGATCGCGGCGTGACGGTTTACGGCTACTTCAACAATCACTACGCCGGTTACGCCATCGGATCGATCGATCTGTTCCGGGAGATGTGGGAGGGAAGGAATCCTAGCGCCGGGACCGCCGGGTCCGGGAGGCCAGCGCCTTGATGCCGGCCGTCGCAACCTCGCAATCCTGCTGGATGGTGCCGCTGCTGCAGCCGATGCCGCCGACGATCTGGCCGTCCTCATGGACCGGCAGGCCGCCGCCGACGATCATGAAGCGGCCGTGGTTGCTGACGTGGATGCCGAAGGCCGGCCGGCCGGGCCCGGCGATCTCGGCATACTCGTGCGTGGCGCGGCGGGCGCAGGCCGCCGTCCAGGCCTTGGAGATGGCGATGTCGATGCTGCTCAGCTTGGCGCCATCCATCCGGTTGAACACCAGCAGGTGCCCCGCGTCGTCCACGACCGCGATGTCCATCGCGACCCCGATCGCCTGGGCCTTGCGCACTGCCGCGGCCATCATCAGGCGGGCGCCCCGCAGGGTCAGGCGAGGTGAGATCCTGGTGATGTAGTCCGCCTTCGGCATCCCTTCCCCCGGGCCCGGCCGGCCGCTCCCCGACCCTCCTCGAGCGCCTGCGGGCAGATTTTTGACGGAGTATACAACAACCCCGGGCGTTGCCGCCCGGCTGAAGGAGCCCTATATTTGCCGCCATCGGCCGGGAGCCGCAGGTTGCGGCACGAGAGGCGGATGGAGTGATCCGGACGAGCCCGGCCGGCCGCCTCGTTGGAGACTCCATGCGTCCGCGGGTGGCGCCTCGCCATCGGAAAGGTGAATGCCCCCCTGCGGGGGGCGGCATTCCTGCCGCGGCTGCGATGGTCGTCTGCGCCGCCCTCCTGGCCGCGCCTTCCGGATCACCCTCTGCCCAACCCGAGCCGCCGCCGCTGTTCGATCAGGAGGTCAAGGCCAGCTTCGTCTACACCGTCGCCAAATTCGTCGACTGGCCGGAGGAAGCGTTCGGGGCGCCCGCGGCGCCCATGGTGTTCGCGATCCTGGGCGACGATCTGATCGGGGACGCGCTCCAGCGCGTGGTCGAGGGGAAGAGCGTGAACGGCCATCCGGTCACCGTGGTCAGGGCCGCATCGCTCGACAACCTGGCCGGCTGCCACGTCCTGTTTCTCGGCCGGTCGGAGAGTCCGCGACTGCGGGAGATCCTGCGCCACTTGCAGGGGGCGAACGTCCTGACCGTCTCCGAGGCCGAGCGCTTTGCACTGGACGGCGGGGTGATGGGCCTCACCCTGGACCAGAACATGGTCCGCTTCGAAGTCAACGTGGATGCGGCCTCCAGGTCGCGCCTCGCGATCAGCTCGAAGATCCTCAAGCTCGGAAAGGTAATCCGCGATCGGAAGCGCGCGCAGGGGGCGCCATGATCGTCTTCCGGGACAAGTCGATCAAGCAGAAGCTGATGCTCCTGATGATGCTCACGTCGAGCGCGGCGCTGCTTCTGGCCTGCCTCGCCTTCGTGACCTACGAGCTGGTCACCATGCGCCAGCAGATGGCGCGCGAGCTGTCGGCGCTGGCCGGCATCATCGCCGACAACAGCACGGCGGCGCTCTCCTTCAAGGACCGCAAATCGGCCGAAGAGACCCTGGCCACCCTGGCGGCCAAGGAGCAGATCGTCGCGGCGGCCCTCTATGCGGCGGACGGATCCCTGTTCGCGCGGTACCTGCGCGCCGGAACGCCTCCCGCAGCCGTCCCGGACGCTCCGAAAGCGGAGGGGTACCGCTTCGAATCCGGGCGCCTGCTTCTGTCGGCGCCGGTGCTGATGGACCGGGACCGGATCGGCACGGTCTTCCTGCTTTCGGACCTCAGTCTGATGGTGGCGCGCCTCGTGCGCTACACGGCCATCGTGGTCGCCGTCATGGCAGCCTCCTCCATCCTGGCCCTGCTGCTCGCCTCCCGGCTGCAGGGGGCGATCTCGGCGCCGATCCTCGACCTGGTGGAGACGACGCGCGTCGTGGCGATCGAGAAGAACTACTCGGCGCGCGCCGTGCGCAAGACCCGCGACGAGGTCGGGCTCCTGATCGACGGGTTCAACGAGATGCTCACCCAGATCCAGGAGCGCGACCGGGCGCTCCAGTCCGCCCGCGAGGCCCTCGAGCAGCGCGTCGAGGAGCGCACGCGGGAGCTGCAGCAGCAAGTCTCCTACATCCAGCTGCTGCGGACCGTGGCGGCCCTGGCCAACGAGACCTCCACCATCGAGGAGCCCCTGCAGCATTGCCTGGACGCCGTCTGCGGTCTGACTGGCTGGCCCGTCGGGCACGTCTACGTCCGCTCCGCGGACGCGCGCGACCTCCTGGTCCCGCTGGACGTCTGGCACCTGGACGATCCGCGCCGCTACGCCGTTTTCCAGGAGCTGACCCGATCCACGTCCCTCAGGCGGGGGGAGGGGCTGCCGGGGCGCGTGATGGAGACGGGGAAGCCGGCCTGGATCGTCAACGTCCAGGAGGATTCGAACTTCCCCAGGTCGAGGGTGGCATCCGACATCGGGGTCCGGGCCGGCTTCGGGTTCCCGGTCCTGGTCGGCGGGGAAGTGGCCGCGGTCCTGGAGTTCTTCTCGTCCGAAGCGATGGCGAGGGACGACAGGCTGCTCGAAGTCATGGCGCAGGTCGGCACGCAGCTCGGTCCGGTCCTCCAGCGCCGGCGGGCGGAGGAGTCGCTCCGGAAGAGCGAGGAGAAGTACCGCTCGCTGGTCGCCAACATCCCGGACGTCACCTGGACCTCCGACTCGACGGGCCGGACCGTATTCATCAGTCCGAACGTCGAGCAGGTTTATGGCTTCACCCCGGAGGAGATCTGCGCCGACCCGGGCCTGTGGCTCGGGCGCATCCACCCCGAGGATTCCGGGCGCGTGCAGAGGGCCTTCCACGAGCTGTTCGCCGCCAACCGGAAGTTCGAGGTCGAATACCGCATCCGGCGCAAGGACGGCGAATGGATCTGGCTGTACGACCGGACGCTGGGGGCGTACCAGAAGAACGGCGTGGCTTTTGCGGACGGCATCTTCGCCGACATCACCGAGCGCAAGCAGGCGGAGCTGGAGCTGCGGAAGGCGAAGGTGGCGGCGGAGCAGGCCAGCCAGGCCAAGAGCGAGTTCCTGGCGAACATGAGCCACGAGATCCGCACGCCGATGAACGGCATCATCGGCATGACCGAGCTTCTCCTGGACACCCGGCCGAGCCATGAGCAGCGCGAGTATCTCGACCTGGTGAAAAGCTCGGCCGACGATCTCATGGGCCTGATCAACGACATCCTGGACTTCTCGAAGATCGAAGCGGGGCGGCTGGATCTCGATCCCATCGACTTCAGCCTGCGCGACTGCCTGGACGACACCATGCGCATCCTGGCGGTGCGGGCGCACGCCAAGGGCCTGGAGCTCGCCTGCCACGTCCTGCCGGACGTGCCCAACGCGGTCGTGGGGGATCCCGGCCGCCTGCGCCAGATCCTGATCAACCTGGTCGGCAACGCCATCAAGTTCACCGAGAGCGGCGAGGTGGTCGTGAAGGTGGAGAACGACGCGGTGTCGCGAGAAAAGGCCCATCTCCGGTTTGCCGTGAGCGACACGGGGATCGGCATCCCGCGCGACAAGCACGGCTCCATTTTCGAGGCCTTCACCCAGGCGGACGGATCGACGACCCGTAAGTACGGCGGTACCGGGCTGGGGCTGACCATCTCGTCGCAGCTGGTCGGGATCATGGGCGGCCGGATCTGGCTGGACAGCGACGTCGGGCGCGGCAGCACCTTTCACTTCACGGCGCTCTTCGGCCTGCAGGCGGGCCAGACGCGCGTGTCCGAGCCGCTGGCTCCGGAGGAGCTGAAGGGCCTGCCGGTCCTGGTGGTCGACGACAATGCCACCAACCGCCGGATCATGGACGAGCTGTTCCGCGGCTGGCGCATGAAACCCGCGCTCGCGGAAAGCGGGGAGGCGGCCCTCGCGTCCCTGAGGAAGTCGGCGCGGAGCCGGCACCCATTCCGCCTGGTCATCCTGGACTGCAACATGCCCGGCATGGACGGGTTCGCCGTGGCGGAGCGAATCCACGCCGACACCGAGCTCGCCGGAACGAACCTGATCATGCTGACATCCGGGGGGAAGCGCGGCGAGGCGGCGCGCTGCCGCCGGGCGGGGATCGCGGCCTATCTGACCAAGCCGACCCGCCGCTCGGAGCTGCTCGACGTCGTCATGACTCTCCTCAACCCGGCGGCCGCCGGACGGAACGCCCGGCTGATCACGCGCCATTCCCTGCGCGAGGAGCGGCGCCGCCTCCGGATCCTGCTGGTCGAGGACAACGCCGTGAACCGGGCGGTGGCCGTCCGCATGCTGGAGCGGCGCGGCCAGGCCGTCACCATCGCGCGCAACGGGCGGGAGGCCCTGGACATCCTGAAATCGAACGCCTTCGACGTGGCGCTGATGGATCTGCAGATGCCGGAGATGGGCGGCCTCGAGGCCACCGCCGCGATCCGCGCCCTCGAGCAGGGCAGCGGGCGGCACCTGCCGATCATCGCCATGACCGCGCACGCCATGAAGGGCGACCG
>JACOUZ010000104.1 GCA_016177515.1 Acidobacteriota bacterium | reverse complement strand
TTGTCTCCCTTCTCCGAACGGCGGCTGCGGCCACGTGGCGGAGCAGGGCCTGGTGGCCACGTTGGGGCAGGCGATCAAGATCAGCCACATGATCCATTCCGCCACGAGCTTTCATCTGCACCGGCTCACGCACCCGGAGGTGCGTGTCGAGGTGATCCAGCCGGACCGCCTTGAGGTGGATCTGGACAGCCCCATGGATTTCCGGGGCCGTGACCGGGTCCTGGCGCTCGGGGAGAGTGACGGTATCCGGCTGGCTTCCCGTTTGAGCGCCGACCTGTAGCGCGCTGGAGACGCAAGGAGCGTATGAGGAGGACGGGGCGGCTCTGGACATCGGCCTTGAATCCGGATACCCCGTCGATGGCCCCTAGCAGCACGACTCCTCGGGGCCGCAGCACGACGCGGTCTGGAGGTCCGCGCTTTCGCCCGGCTCGAGCACCGCGAAACGGCCAGCGTACGGAGGGGTCCGGAGCTTGAAGGCGGTGTCGCTGCAGACCTCGATGGGGACACCGCGCGGGAAGGTGTGCCCTTCCTCGTCGATCACCGCCTTCTGCGGACCGAGGTACACGGCCCGCTGGCCGATGAACTTGCAGCCGGCGGTCTTCTCGAACTTCCAGCCGCGCACGGTCACCGAATAGAACGGATACCCGTCGATCGATTTCCAGTACGCCTTCTTGAGGATCTCGATTCCGAAAAAACCGGCCTTTTCGAGCGCGGCCAGAAAGCCCTCTTCGGTCAGGGCCCCGACGGTGCACTCGCCCCACAGTTCGGGATTGGTCTTGAGCGACGGCGGCACTTCGCGATCGGAGACGATGTCGGCGATGACCGCGCGGCCGCCGTCCTTGAGCATGCGCCAGATCTCCGCGAAGACCTTCCCCTTGTCCGGGGAGAGATTGACGACGCAGTTGGAGGTGACCACGTCGGCGGATCTCGAGGCGACGGGAGGCGACTCGAGGAACCCCTCGCGGAACTCCGCCGCGTCGTACCCGAGCCTGCCGGCGACGACCGGGGCGCTGGCCCGGGCGATGTCGAGCATGCGGCCGGTCATGTCGACGCCGATCGCCTTCCCCTCCCGGCCGACCTTCTTCGCGGCGATGAAAACGTCGATGCCGGCGCCGCAACCGAGGTCGACGAAGACCTCGCCCGGCTTGACAGCGGCCGCGGTGACCGGCGAGCCGCAGCCGTAGAAGCGGTCGATCACATTCTTGGGGATGTGATCGATGTCTGCCGGGTTGAAAGTCGTCGGGCAGCAAAGGTCCGGCTGGGGCACCTCGGCGGCCCGGCCGTAGAACTGTCGGACCAGCGCTCGCGGCGCGTCGACGTCGAAGGACAGGACGCAGTTCGAGTGGATCGTCAGGACCTCCCGCTCCGCCAGGGTCCCGTCGGCGGCTCCGCAGGCGATGGAGGTTTCGCCCATGGCGCGGACAACCCGCGGCGGGTCGTACCCGCTTCGTCGGTTGATCCGTGCTGCGGCCTCGGACACCAGCTGATCCCAGACGCGCTGCACCAGCACCTTCTGGATCTCGTAGTACGGATCGGGAGCGGCGAGGCGCTCCGCGAGCCCCGGAGAGTGCCCGTTCCCCGAGGTGGCGAACAGGCAGGCATGCTCGATGTCGCCGCCCCCGGTCAGGAACCGCAGGGGGTCCCCGGCCACGGACTCGCGGCGGGCGATGGTCGCCTCGCGGAAGGCACGCAGCACGGGGCTGGCGCGCAGGATCCGCTTCAGCGGCTCGTTCGGGAAACGCCCGGCCGCCAGCGCGCTCTCTCCGGCCAGGGCGGCCGAGGGGTAGACGGTCCCGTCGGCGTACAGGCAGATCGAGTCCCACCCGGCATTTCCGAGGTCGTACTTGAGGCCCGGGCGTCCGTCGACCCGGCGGCGCACCGCCTCCAGGTTGTCGAGCGCGATCCCCTCGCGCCCCGTCGCCTCGGCGGTTTGGAGGAGATGGCGCACGATCCGCTCCGTCTCCGGGAAGAACCCGTTGTCGCTCGCCAGGGCCCGGCCTCGGCGGTGCGACCACATCAGGTGCTGCGAGCGGGCCCCGTGAGTCTTCGCGAGAACGGTCAGCTCCGGGAGCTCGGTCAGGTTCTGTTTGGTGACCACCGTCGTGAGCGCGACCTCGAAGCCGAGATCGGCCAGCAGGCGGAGGCCGTCGAGCGACTTCCGGAACGACCCTGCGCCCCGGATCGGATCGTTCGTCTCGGGGCGGGTGCCATCGAGGGAGACCTGGAACTTGACACCGGCACGGGAGAAGCCGGCCAGCGCCTCCCTGAGGCGGCCGGTCATCAGCGTGGCGTTTGTCAGGACGATGAGCTCGGAGCGAAGCCCGTCCGTGATCCACCGGATCAGGTCGGGCAGATCCCTCCGCAGGAAGGGCTCGCCACCGGTGAAATAGAAGCGGCGGGCCCCCAGATCGTGGGCCTCGCCGATGGCGCGTCTGAGCACCTCCGTCGGCTGGCCGGGCAGGCCGCCGGGTCCCGAGGAGACGAGACAGTGACGACAGGCCAGGTTGCAGGAGTTATTGGTGTGGATCCAGAACTCCGAGAGCCCCTGAGGCTCCCCATGTGCCAGCCTCCCTGCATACGGTGGGCGCCGGAACGGCTCCTCCGAGACGAGCCCGGCGCGGCGCGCCTCGCGAAAGAAGTCATGAACGTGAAGCCACGCCTTCCCGGCCTGGAAGCCGCGCGCGGTCGCGTAGTCGGCGACGATGCGACCGACCGGCGTGATGCCGTCCGCGCGACCCAGAAGATCAGCGGCCCGCGGCTCTACGGCCGCCCAATTGGGTGATTCCGGATCGAGAAAGAGCGGCAAGCCCGCCGCCTCATAGCGCACGAGGGGCGGAGTGTGGAAGGTCGTTTTTTCCGTGATGGGGGTCATGCGCATACCTCTATGAAAACTACCAGGGCCCGTCCCGTCTCGTGCCCGCGGTTGAGACCATGACCCGTCATGGTGGATCTTCCGCGACGTTGCCGCAGGTCCGCGCGTAGTCTGCCTCGAGGTCGACGCCGAGGAGCAGGGTCAGGCGGTTCACGAACGAAAAATACGCGATCGTGAGAGCCGCATCGAGGATGGCCCGGTCGTCAAAGCCGTGGGAGCGCAGGGTCTCCACGTCGGACTTCGAGGCCCGCGCAGGGTCGATCGCACCCAGCCTGGCCCAGCGGAGCAGGGCACGGTCCGCCGGCCCGAAAGTCTCCGGCAGGTTCCCCCGTCCGAGGGCATCGACGATCGAGGGATCTTCGCCCAGCTGCCGCAGGGCCTCGCCGTGATGCGCGATGCAATAGTCGCACCGGCTGGCTGCCGAGACGACGACCGCGATCCGCTCCCTCGCCGTCCGGCCCAGCGACGAACGCTGGAAGACCACGGCCCGGTAGAGATCGAGGTGGGCGCGGAGGGCGCGCGGGTTCAGCGATTGCGCCCGGTGCACCTCGGCGACGCCGCCGCGTGCCGAGGCGATGCTCCGGTAAAGCTCGGCCAGGTCACCCTGCGCGATTTCGGGCGCGATTGTCTCGACCCAGGTCATGAATCCTCACCCCTTCCAGGCGCGGAAACGCCGCAGGAGTTCCCCCGGCAGTTCGGGCACTGATACGGGGCGCAGAAGCCCCAGTGCCCGAATGATCATCTTCATCTGAGACAGGTACCGCCGGCAGTGCCGGCACAGTCCGACGTGCAACTGGAAGCGCAGGCGCTGCTGAAGCGACAACTTCCCCTCCAGGTACTCTGTCACGAGATCGGTCATTTGACTGCAAGTCAGCATCGGCCCATGGCTCCGCCGCCGGTGGTGCTCGAGCGCCCGCTGGACTCTTGATCTCGTCCGGCGAACGAGCACCCGCTGGTTAGTCTCGTTGATCTCGTGGACGTTACGGGCCTCTCTCGAATCCAACCCCCCGATGTCTCGCAGGGGGAGGACAAGAAACTGGCTGACGTTGCGAAGCTGTAACGAACCGGCTGCTGCCGAGACTGTACCATGACCGATGGGTGCCGATCCTGGCCGGGCACGGAGACAGTCATGATGGTCCTCCTGTTCCTTCTGGTCCTTGTCGTCGCCTTCGCGAACGGCGCGAACGACAACTTCAAGGGGGTCGCCACTCTGTTCGGGAGCGGTGCCGCCGGATTCGGCAGGGCGCTCCGCTACGCCACGGTGGCGACTCTCGCCGGCTCCGCGACAGCGTTGCTCCTGGGTGGCGCGCTGGCCCCGTCGTTCTCCGGGAAAGGACTGGTCCCGGACCCGCTTACGAGCGATTCTCACTTCCTGATCGCCGTTGCCGGCGCCGCGGCTCTGACCATCCTCCTGGCCACCCGTCTGGGGATGCCGGTTTCGACGACGCACGCCCTCGTTGGCGGCCTGACCGGCGCGGGGGTTGCGGCGGCCGGCTCCGCGGTGCACTGGGGAGCCGTCACGAAGACACTGGTGTATCCGCTCCTGCTCTCGCCTTTCGTGGCCGTCCTGCTCACGCTTCTCCTTTACCAGCTCTTCCGGGGCGCGCGGCGGTGGCTCGGTGTCGGGAAGGAGACCTGTCTGTGTGTCGGCAGCACGGTCGAGGCGGTCGACATCGGCCCCGACGGGACCGGCATCCTGCGCTCGACCGGTGTGGCTC
>JACOUZ010000276.1 GCA_016177515.1 Acidobacteriota bacterium | reverse complement strand
GCCGTAGTGAGCCAGCTTCCTGCGTCGCAGCTCGGGGGAGTCGACTTGGAGGTCCTCGATGAGCTCGGCGGCAGTTCTGAACAGGACGCTGTAGCCCGCAAGCACCGCTGCGTGGGCGATGTTCTTGCTGATCATGGTCTTGCCCAGGCCGTTGCTGCCCAGCAGGATAAAGTTGCGGCTCTCCTTGAGGAACTCCAGGGTGAGGGCGCGCTCGATGGCCTCGCGGTCGATTCTTTTGGGCCAGTGCCAATCGAAGTCGGCCATCATCTTGAAGCGGCCCAGCCGGGAGCGGGCGAGTCTTCTCTGCAATCCACGCCGGCCCCGCTCGGCCAGCTCGGCTCGGGCGATCTCTTCCAGCAGGGCCAGCGGCGCCCAGCGTCCCTTGGTGGCCCGGGCGATCAGGTCGTCGAGGCTGTCGGAGGTGGCGTACAGGCCGAGATGCGCGAGGTGTCGTGGCAGGTCATTCGTCGGGGTCGTGTTCAGCGAGCTCATCGTAGGTCTCCGGGTCATGGGGTTGGACGTGGAGGTCCTCCAGCTCGGGCCGCCGGATCAGGTGGACCGGGGAGAGTCCCCGGAAGCGCTTCAGGCGATGTCGCTTCGCGAGGATATAGGCCACGGACGAGGCCCGCGGGGTCTGGCGCTGCAGCGCCTCGGTGACGGCGGCCCGGAGTTCCTCGGGTCCGTAGTCATCCAAGAGCAGCGTGAGCTGGGTGGTCTGGGTGGAGGCGGGCTCGCCGCGCTGCACCGCGGCCTCGAGCAGCACCTCGATCTCGGGGGCGGCGGAGAGCAGGCGGCCCGACGGGGTGGACCCCAGAGCCTTGCGCTTGAGGGCGAGCAAGGCCTCCTGATGGGCGGGGTCCACCACCATCTGGTTGCGGTCGTAGCTGCGGCGATGCGTGGCGAGGAGGCGCTCGCCCTCCAGGATGCGCAGCTGGGTGTCGGAGGCGATCAGCGTCAGGGTGCGCCCCACGGCTTCGGGCGGGATCGAGTAGTGGTTGAGGTCGAAGCGGATGTAGATAGTCTTGCCCGCATGCACGGGGAGCACCAGGTCGGTCTCGAAGCGATGCGCCGGGAGGGGCAGCAGCCGCGGCTGTTCCTCCTCGAAGACTTCGGCCACGGTGCGGCCGTCGCCGCCGGGCCATGTGCGGCGGTGGGCTATGTCGTCGCGCCACAGGCGTGCCTGGCGGTTGAAGTCCTCGAGGGTCGTGAAGGGGCGGGCCGCGAAGAAGCTCTCCCGGATGTAGCGGATGCTGCGCTCGACGCGCCCTTTTTCGGAACCCCGTCCCACCGCCACGGGCCGGGCGGCGCAGTGGTAGTGGGCGCACAGCTCGAGCAGCCGCGGGTGCAGCTGCACGGCATCGCCCCGGCGCTGCAACACGGCCGAGCGCAGGTTGTCATACAAGATGAGCCTGGGAACCGCCCCCCACGACTCGAAGGCCCGCACGTGGCCGCGCAGGAAGTTCTCCAGGCTCTGGTCGAAGAAGAACTCCAGCGCCAGGGCGCGCGAGTAGGACAGCGTCAGGACGAAGCAGCTCAGGCGCCGGCGGGCCCGGCCCACGCTGACTTCGCCGAAGTGCGCCCAGTCGGCCTGGGCCTCCTCCCCGGCAAACGTCCGGCGCCAGAGGAAGGCCTCCTGGTGTCGCGGCCGGAGCTGGCGGACCAGCCGGCGCACCTGCACCAGGCTGCGTTCATAGCCGCGCGGGCGGATCATCGCGAAGATCCGGGTGGCGCGCAGTGTCGGGTAGCGCTCCAGCGTCTCGCGGATGAACGGCAGGAAGGGGTCCGTCACGCGGGGCCGCGGCGTCTTCGGACGGTTCAGGGCATCGGTGGCGACGGCGGCGCGCACCGTGTCGGGATGCAGGCCCAGCTGGGCGGCGATGGTGCCGATCTTCCAGTGCTCGGCGTAATAGAGCCTGCGGACCTCGGCGATCTGGTCAGGGGGGATCATCGCACCTCACTCCCGTCGCTTGAACATCTCGATGAGCCGGCCGCGCCGCCCGCAGACGATGCAGCAAACCCGCCGGCGGGCGAGGCGGCGGGCGTTGCGCCCGGTCGGGTCGGGCTGCGGGGCGATGCTGCCAGAGTAAGAGGCGGGCGCGCTACCCTGATCCGTCACGCGGGCGCGCCGGCGCTGCCGGTAGGCCCGCTGGCGATCGCGATGGTCGAGACGCCCGTCGTCGCTTTGCTGATGGCGGCGGTTGGCAATGCGCCGCTGCTCGCGCCGGGTCGTCCGACGACAGGGGTCGCTGCAGTAGCGCTGGCCCCGGTAGCAGGAACGGCAGATGTAGAAGAGCACCCCGCAGCCCGCCGCGTGGCATCGCCGTTCGTGGAGCCGCAGCGGCTCGCCGCCGCCCATCCCGCCCCCGGGGCGGGGCTGGACAGACGGCGCGGATCATGCCAACCTTGGGGTCGCAGTGGTGGGCGATCTCAGATCGGCCCGCCCCGCCTCGGACCCCGGCCGCCTCTACGGCCGGGGTCTTTTTGCCTCCGCCTCGCGGACGAGAATACCCATCCAGCCCAGCGGCCGGGGCGCCTGCGTCGCCGATGATGAGAGGAACTACAAAACCGATGATGATGCAGAAAGGATCAGTTTCTGGTGAGCGTTAACAATCTGTCCCGCTAACGCCTGGCTAAGCTGCGGCGCGCGTGTGCAGCCGTGCATTCGCCACGGGCCTCCCGCG
>JACOUZ010000245.1 GCA_016177515.1 Acidobacteriota bacterium | reverse complement strand
AAGTATGAGGTCTGGCTCCTCAGGTAGGACTCGAACCTACAACCCTCCGGTTAACAGCCGGATGCTCTACCATTGAGCTACTGAGGAATGGTAGTCGGGCGGCGGCCGGGCCCCCGCCTGTAACTAAATGATGCGGGCCGAGAACGCCACCTGGATTAGGAACACGTCATTCTATGGAAGGCCCGAAATCCGGTCAAGAGGCGCGGATGATCACGGTTTCGTGACGGGGCAGGGGCCGCCTACAGCCCGAACTCGCTTTTCTTGAACAGGGGGATGTAGCGGTAGCGGGAGAGCGCCTCGGCGCCGCCCTGCTCGCGGTCGACGACCGCGACGACGGCGGCGACCTCGAGGCCGATCTCCACGGCCTTGTGGATCGCCTCGAGCGTCGAGCCCCCGGAGGTGACGACGTCTTCGAAGATGACGACGCGGGAGCCCTGGGGGATCTCGTTCTCGATGACGCGGCGGGTGCCGTGGTCCTTGACCTCCTTGCGGACCAGGAAGGCGCGCAGCGGCCGCGGCGGGGCGGTGGATCCGGTCCCCGAACCCTGCGTGGCGCGCTCCCAGGAAAGGCCGGCGACGTGGCCGACGACCGGGTCGGCGCCGATGGTGGGGCCGCCGATCGCGTGGATCGGCCGGCCGTCGCGGCGGGCCACATCATCCACGATGTCGAGGATGAGGCCGGCGATCAGGTGCAGCCCCTCGGGGTCGAGGGTGACCCGCTTGCAGTCGAAGAACACCTTGGAGCGCTGCCCGGAGGCGAGGACGAATTCTCCCCGCAGGACGCATTTCTCGGCAATCAGTGTCTTCAGCCTCGAATGCGGGTCCACCGGCTCCCCCCGCGCTATAATACTCGTCTCGAAGGGCCCATGCCATCCAAGGAAGGACCTCCGACAAGCGGCTCTCTGCACGTGGACGATGACGCCCGCGCGTCCGCGGCCCGCCCGCGCGGCGAGATCGTCTCCCTGGCGTCGCTCTGGTCGGCGCGGCTTCTGCGCCTGCGGCCGCCGCACGGGCCGCGGCCCACGGGGCAGAGGGTGCGCGACCCGCTGGAGGTCCCGCGCTGGGCGCTGTCGCTGGCGCTTCTGCTCCTCATGCTCCTGTTCCTGGCCATGCTGGCCTTCTTCTTCGTGGGCGAGGCCAGAGCCGCCGAGGCGGGCCTCAACTTCGAAAAGCCGACGAAGGACTGGTACCAGGGGCCGGTGCGCTACATCATCACCCACCAGGAGGTGAAGGCCTACAAGGCCCTCGAGGGGGAGTTGGATCGGGAGAACTTCATCGACTGGTTCTGGGACCGGCGCGACATCAGTCCCGGGACGCCGCAGAACGAGTTCCGCGACCGCTACCAGCAGAGAGTCTTCGAGGCCAACCGCATGTTCGGCGACACCGCCAAGCCGGGCTGGAAGACCGACATGGGGAAGATCTACATCCTGGTCGGGCCGCCCGACGACATCAACAAGGACCTGATGGCCAAGACCCACCGCGGGATGGTGTTCTGGGTCTACCGCCGGCCGCCGTTCCCCGACCTGGCCTCCAACACGGTCATCTCCTTCGCCCGGGACAAGAGCGGCGAGTTCGTGCTCAGCACCAGCCCGACGATCGACTCGGATGTGGCGCGGGGGCTCAACTTCGTGAGCCGGAAAAAGGACTTCACCGGTGACCTGGTGATCCCGGGGTTGCGCGACCCGGCCCTGGTTCAGCAGGGCGTGCCGCTCAGCCAGCTCCCGCTCGAAACGATGATGATCGCCGGCCGCATGCAGCAGGTCCCCCCGGCCGAGGCGGAGATGTTCAAGTCGTTCGCCGTCACCAAGGAGTTCTTCGGGGGAATCCCGATCGAGACGCGCTTCGATTTCTACAAGTCGGGCGACGACTCCACCTACACCACAGTCACCGTCGGGATCAGGAGCACGTCGGTGCAGTACCGCACCGTCGGGAAGAAGGAAGTTCCCGACGTCGTGGTCTTCGGCAAGCTGACGAGCAAGGACAATCCCGCCGAGGTGTACGCCCTGGCGGGCGACAGCAATTTCGCCGAGAGCACCACGAACCAGGAGGCGGGCGTCGAGGACCTGCTGGTCTTCCAGGCGACGGCCGGGATCAAGCCCGGCAGGTACGAGCTCCTGCTCGGCGTCCAGGACCGGGTCAGCAAGCAGATCTCCTCCTCCCGGCGGGACGTGGTGGTCCCGGACTACGCGTCCACGGATCTCTCGCTCTCCTCGATCACCCTGGCGGCCGACATGGAGCCGATCGACTTTCAGACCTCGCCCGGGAAGCCTTTTCACATGGGGAAGTTCCGGATCGTGCCGAGCGCCGACTCGGTTTTCGGGAGAGCGGACGAGCTGAACGTCTACTTCCAGGTTTACAGCCCGGCGGCCGACCCGGAGACGGGCAAGTTCCGGCTGGACGTCGAGTACGCCTTCCGCTCGAAATCGCCGGAGGGCTCGTTCGCCGACCTGGGCGCCTACACCGTGAAAGAGGCGGGCGGGCAGGTCCAGGGGTACGCCGTGGCGCTGGAAAAATGGCCGCCGGGGGACTACGAGGTGGTGGTGACCGTGAAAGACCTCGTGGCAGGCCGGCACACCCGCGGCAGCGCCGCCTTCACCATCCGCGAGTAGCGGGGCGATTCCAGGGTCAGCCGGGGAGCTTCCTGGGGGGCGCCCCGGCGGGAGGAGCCTGCGGCGGGGCCTGCGGGAACAGCCCGGCGCCGCGATCGTCGAGTCCCAGGATGTTGAGGAGATTGGATCCCGAGGGCACGACGAACTTGGTCTGCTGCGCCAGGACCGAGCGCAGGACGTCGAGGCGCTGCCGCGCCTCGGCGCGGTCCTTGAAGAAGGTCTCGGACGCCAGGGACGTCACCTCGATCGCCTTGGCCTCGGCGTTGGCCTGCAGGATGCGCGCCTGGGCCTCGCAGTCGGCCTTCAGAATCGACGACTGCTTGCTACCCTCCGCCTGGAGGATCTGCGTCTGCTTCACCCCTTCCGCCTCCAGGATCTGGGCCCGCTTGTCCCGCTCGGCCTT
>JACOUZ010000256.1 GCA_016177515.1 Acidobacteriota bacterium | reverse complement strand
GTGCTCCTGGGCGGCCTTGGACGTGGCATAGGCGCCCTGCGGCCGGAGCTGCCGATCCTCGCGTAGAGGCAGATCACCCGGATCGACGCCACCGTAGGCCTGGACCGACCCCGGGACAAGCACCGTACAACCCTGGACCACTCGACGCAGCGCTTCGAGGAGTCGGATCGTGCCGACGACGTTGACCTCGAATGCTCGGACCGGATCGCGACGCGCGTCCGAAGCGTCGGTGACAGCCGCAAGATGGTAAACGGCGTCGGGCCTCACCCCTGCCATTCTCGCTTCGATCGCGTACGGGTCCGTCACGTCGAGACCCGCCCGGTTCAGAGCCACCACATCGTCGCCGCAGGCGCTGAGGTGCGCTGCCAGCCATCGGCCGACGAACCCGCCGGCCCCCGTGACCACGACGCGCATGATCGGCTCTCCGCGATCCGGCTCCCGAGTCACGCTCCTGAAGCCTCCGCTCCCCGCTCGCGCACCGGGCATCATCAGCCGGATTGTGTCCCGGAACCCTCCCGGGCGATCCTCTCGTACTCGGAACGGATCTCATGCTCGTGCCACAACGCATAGATGTGCAGCCCATTCCGCATGCAACCGTCGCAGTAAGGGTGCGTGAGGATCTTCTTTTCGATCGTTTCCGTGGGCGTATCCAGGAGCGATCCAATCGAGAACTTCTTCGAGTTGTAAACGGCGCAGCAGAGCTGGACGGTTCCACGACAGTCGAGGGCCAGGGAGCTGGATATCAGCGCGCAGGGTTCGTGCCGGAAAGGCTCTGTCGCTTCCACGGCGCGCTTGATGTTCAAGGCGAACCGGCTCTCGACGAACTCCCTTTCGTGGCCCGGCAGGGTACCTTCCACGTACGACTTCACCCGCTCGATCGGCATGTAATACGCCCAGCCGGCCTTGAACAGGAATCCGAGCGAGGAGGCGTATTCCCTCATGAGGCTGACCTCATGCAGGTTGTGCCGGTATTTGTGAAAGTAAACCTCCACCCGGGTCCGGGATCCCGCCTTCAGGAGCGAGTGGCTCAGACGGACCATGTTTCCCTTGACTCGCTCGACGTCGCCACCCTTGTGTCCGATCACGTACACAGGCTGAGTGAAGCCGGAAAGGGAGACCGTGATGCTTTCCGGTTGCGCCGCGGCGAGGGCGTCCGGATCGCGCAGGATATTGAGGTTGGTGCTGATGGAGGAACGCAGCCGGTGAGCCCGAGTGATCTGCACGAACTGCGCGATCTGAGGGTGCAGGAGGGGCTCGGTCCAGTTGAACAGATCGACGGTGGTGCCGGGATACTCGCTTGCGACCCGGTCGATGATCCTCTCGAAAGTTTCCAGGCTCATCATCCCCCCGGGGTTCCTCTCGGCCGCGCCGCTGGGGCAGGAGGGGCACTCCAGGTTGCAGGACCCGACGATATCGATCAACACGTTGCGTCGGGCGTACCTGCTTTTCATCCAGTGCTTCACCCGGCCGGGAACGAGGCGCTTCACTCGCCCGGGGGCGTGAGCCACGAGCATCTGGAACACTCTCTTGGCCATGACCCTCGCCATCAGTCACCCTCCTCCTACGCCGTCCCCGCAAGGACAATGGGGTCCCGCGATCGCTTCGCGATGGCATCGCGGAAGATAGCTTCCAGGCGCTCGACGTGGCGCTCGAAGGTGAAGCTCTGCCGGGCTGCGAGCCGGGCGCGCTCCCCGAGCCGGCGCGCCAGGGCCGGATCGTCCAGGATCCGGCGGATCGCCCGCGCCAAACCGGCGACGTCCCGTGGCTCAACGAGACAGCCGGTCTCCTGGTCCGTGAGCCACTCGGGGATGCCCCCCACCCGGAACGCCACCACGGGAACGCCGTGCGCCATCGCTTCCGGCCCGACCATGCCGAACGGCTCCGGCCAGACCGAGGGCACGACCACGACCGAGGCCCGCGTGTACATGTCGTCGAGCGCCTTCCGGTCGAGCCGGCCGGCAAATTCCACCCGGCCCGGGAGCCCGAGCCTCGCGGCCAGGGCGCGCATGGCGGGCAGTTGGTAGCCGTCCCCCGCCACGACGAGCCTGTGCGGCCGGTCGATTTCACGCGCCGCGCGGAGCAGGTACTCGAGCCCTTTCTGCGGAGTGACGCGGCCCGCGAAGAGCACGATGGGCTCGCGGTCAAGGGAGCGCTCCCGCGCCGCCGGCGGCCACGGCTCAGGTGGCATCCGCACCGGGCTCGGCACGACGTGCACGCGCTCGGGGGGCCAGCCGTTCTCGACGTGGCGCCGGCGCACGTACTCGGAGTCGCACACGAGCGCATCGGCGCGCCGGGTCCAGGCGGCCGTCTCCGCGGTGCGACGGTACCGTCCCCACAGACGCGCCGGGTGCCGGGTGTTGCAGCCCTGGAGATAGGCGTTCACGAGGCAGCGCACGTCCGGGACCCCCTGCAGATCGCAGATTCGGTCGGAGCGCTCGTAGAGCAGCGCCCCACTGGGGCAGAGGGCACCGTAGTTGTGCGCGAAATAAACCGTCGGCACGCGGGCGAGAAGACTCTCGGACAGCGTCCCGTTCATGGTCAGGTGCAGGAACGCCAGGTCGCAGCGCCACTGGTCGATCGACCGCAGGGCCGTCCGCGCCAGTGCCTCTCCGTGCTCCCGCCCGTGCTCGATCATGCCGGGCAGCCGGCAGCGGGCGCGGACGTCAGCCCCCGGCCCGGGCGGTTCGGCGCCGTCGTACAGCAACACGCTTTCGTGACCGCGGGCCGCGAGCCCGCGGAACAGATCCGTCGCGTAGCTTTCGATGCCTCCCAGATCGACGAAATAAAACGCGTGCAGGATGCGCATCGGCTTACAGCGGAGGCCAGCGCCCGATCGTGGAAGCCACGGCCAGTCCGATCCAGGGGCGCGGCGCAAGCGGCGCCATGCGGACGGCGTGCCCGAACGATCGGAGGGCGCCCCTGCGGTCCCCCCGGCGCAGCAGCGCCGCGCCCTCGCCGGTCACGGCGCGCGCCCAGCGGGTCCGGATCCGGCGCGCGTGGCGCGCTGCCGGAACGCGGCCGACCAGGTTTTCGCACACCCAGGCCATGTCCCGCCAGAGATCGGCCTGGTAGAGCGACGAGCCGGAGGCCGTGTGGACCCGGTAATACGCCAGCCGTTCCGGGATGTAATAAGCCGCGCCCGGGTACAGCGACAGCACTGCGAACAGGTAGTAATCCAGGACCTTTCCGGCGCGCAGGTCAAGAGCACCCAGGGAGCGCGCGCGGTCGAGGCGGATGAGGGCGGCGGACGTCAGAAATGCCTGATCGTGCAGCGCCAGGTCCAGGAAGGGTTCGTGCCGCCCGGGTCGCAGGCGGGCGCGGCCGTAGCTGCGCGAGTACCTCTCGCTCGACCCCTGCTGAACGGATCCGGATCCGTCGATCACCCAGTGATCGCAGAAGGACACCACGACGCCCGGGTCGCTCTCGAGAGGCCCCACCAGCGTTTCGAGGAAGGCGGGGGACAGGAGATCGTCATCGCCGATGATCATGAAGTAGCGCCCGCGCGCGGCGGAGGCCGCTCTGATCCAGTTGGCGGGCGCCCCCACGTTGGTCTCGTTGCGCAGGTAGCGCAGGCGCCCGTCACGGCAGGAGCGCACCAGGTCCGCAGTCCCGTCCGCTGAGGCATTGTCGGAGACGATCACTTCGAAATCGCCGAATCCCTGCGCGAGGACGCTGTCGATGGCGCCGGCGAGAAGGCGCTCGCGGTTCCAGGTGGGGATGCAGACGCTCACCAGAGGATCGCGGGCCTGAGCCACGGCTCTATGCCTCCCCTCTCCCGGCGCCGCCGGAGAAGAACCCGGTCACGCCTTCGATGACCCGGTCGACGAACTCCGGCCTCATGTTCGAATGCAGCGGCAGGGTCATGACCTCCTGCACCACCCGCTCGGTCACCGCCATGTCTCCCCGCCGGGCCGAGGCGAAGTAGGTGTGTTTGTGGACCGGCACGAAGTGGATGCCGACCTCCACGCCGCGGGGGCGCAGGTGCTCGATCAGGGCTTCGCGCCTGCCGCCCGGGATCCGCAGGCTGTAGATGAAGGGCGAGACGTTCGCAAAGTCGGTGGCCGGCACCCGCACGCCATCCAGCCGGGAGAAGGCAGCGTTGTAGGCGCGGCACACCTGCCTGCGGCTCTCGATGAACTCGCCGACCCGCCTGATCTGCGACACCCCGACACTGGCGAGGATGTTGGTCAGGTGATAGCGGAAGCCCATGTCGACGACGTCGTAGTCCCAGGCGCGCTGGTTCTGGTACCTTACGGTCGTGTCCTTGTCGACGCCGAGGAGCCGGAGGTGGTGAAGACGGCGGCACTCCTCCTCGGTCCGCGCCACCACGCAGCCGCCGTCGACGCACGTGATGATCTTGACCGGATCGAAGCTGAAGCAGCAGATGTCCCCGTAGCTGCCAATCTTTCGCCCCTTGATCGTCGTCCCGAACGCGTGGCAGGCGTCTTCGACCACGCGCAGGCGCCTCCTCTCCGCCAGGCGGTACACACCGTCCTGGTCGCAGGGGACGCCCGCGAAGTGAAGCGGCAGGATGGCGCGGGTCCGCTTCGTCACCAGCGCCTCGGCCTTGTCGCAGTCGATGCCGAGGTTGTCTTCCCGGATGTCGCACATCACGACCTCGGCCCCGGTCATGCGAATCGCCTGGTGATCGGCGACGTAGTTGAAGGACGGCGTGATCACCTCGTCCCCCGGTCCCACGCCCGCGGTCACGAGGGCGATGTGCAGCGCGGAGGTGCCGGTGTTCGTGGCGACCACCCGCGCCGGGCCGACCCCGAGATAGGAGGCGATCAGCTCCTCGAACGCTTTCGTGCCCGCGCCCATGCCCAGCCACCCGACTTCGAACGCCTCCGACAGGTGGCGCAGCGTATCCGCCTGGATGACCGGCTGAAACACGGGGATGGCCGGCGGCATCCGATCAGTCACTGACGCACCTGAGATAACCGCCCGGCGCCACGGTGATGAGCAGCTTGTCGGGGATCGCGCGGTCCGCCTCGAACCTCCGGTTGTGCTTGAGGAACTGCTCGACCGCCGTCCGCGGGCTGTTGCCGGGCCCCCACGGCCGGTCCGCCGAAAAGGCCGGGGGCATGTCCTCGATGATGGTATCGAGCGCGACCAGATAGCTTCCCTTCGTCACGAAGGACGAATAGAGCTTCATCTCGGCCGGCACGTGCTCGTGGGTGTGCAACGAGTCGAGCACCACCATGACGTGACGCTTGTTGCGCGCGCGCACGAAATCCTCGACCTGCCGCACGACGGCAGGGTCCACCGAGGAGCCCTCGATCATCCGGATGCGGTGAAAGAGTGGATGACGCACGATCTCCGCGCGGTTGTGCTCGCGGATGTCCACGTCGATTCCCAGCACCTCACCGTTGCCGCCGATGAGCTGGAGCATCGAGGCGTAGAAGATCAGCGAGCCGCCGCGGGCGATGCCGGTCTCGATGATCAGATCGGGCTGAACGCTCCAGACGATCTCCTGCAAGGCCACGATGTCCTGGGGGAACTGGATGATGGGACGCCCCAGCCACGTGAAGTTGTAGGAGTATTTCCGCGCCGAGGCCCTGGCGAACCACTCGCGCGTCAGCTCCTCGAAACCACGGTCTTCCGCAGGCTCACTCATCGGCTTCGCCCGCCCTTCGTTTCGCGGGGCCGGCATCCCCGCCGCCGGTCCGCTTGATGACGATCTGGACGCTGTAGGTCTGGCCCTGGTCGCTGAAGAAGGCCGTGGGGTGCGGGGGGAACATGCGCGCCCGGATGATGTTGAACAGCTCGCGGGCCGTGCAGGAACGGTCCAGGTCGATGCGGGATGCCTCCTCCATCTGGCCGCTCCTGTGGACGCTCCCGGCGGCGCCCCGCTGCGGCAGGCGCGGCAGGCGGCCGGCGAGGACGTCCTCGAAGCGCCTCACGAACAGATCGATCATCAGGTCGCGCGCCTTGAGATAAACCGTCTCTCCCGTGTCTTCCCACGAGACCTCGAGTCTTTCCTGCGCGACGACGTCCCCGGTGTCCACGCCGGGGTCTGCATAGTGCAGGGACACCCCGCATGGGGTCCCGTCGACGAGACACCAGAAGTTGGGGTTCTTGCCGCGATT
>JACOUZ010000026.1 GCA_016177515.1 Acidobacteriota bacterium | reverse complement strand
GGGATATAGACGTCCACGGGGACGATGCGGTCCACCCCCTGCACGACGCTGTAGGTCGGGAACGGCCCGCCGCAGGTGGCACAGGCGCCCATCGAGATCACCCACTTGGGCTCCGGCATCTGGTCGTACAGCCTCTTGATGATGGGAGCCATCTTCTCGCAGACCGTGCCGGCGACGATCATCACGTCCGACTGCCGCGGCGTGGCGCGGAACACCCCGGCCCCGAACCGGTCGATGTCGTAGCGCGAGGCGACCGTCGCCATCATCTCGATGGCGCAGCAGGCCAGCCCGAATGACATCGGCCAGAGGGCGGACTTGCGCGCCCAGTTGTACACCCTGTCCACGGTCGTCGTGATGATGTTGGGATGCTCGAATCGTCCCTCGATCACACCCACTCCAGGGCTCCCTTCCTCCACGCGTACGCATACCCGACGATCAGGATGCCGAGGAACACCAGCATCTCCACGAACCCGAACAGCCCCAGGGCGCGGTACCTGGCCGCCCACGGGAACAGGAAGATCGTCTCCACGTCGAAGACGACGAACAGGACGGCGATGACATAGAAGCGGACCGGGTAGCGGGCGCGCGCCTCTCCGCTCGGCGGCACACCGCACTCGTACGCCTCGGATTTGACCTTGTTGTACCGGCTCGGCCGGAGCAGGCGGGCGATGACCAGGGCGGCCACCGGAAACACCGTGGCCACGGCGAGAAAAATCAGGATGGGAGCGTACTCGACCACGCGGCGCCTCCCCAGCACGCACACCGCCCGCTTGCGTGGCCGCGGGCGCAACGAAGCGCGTTAAGGTAGCACCAGGGGCCGGAAAGTGTCAACGCCGCGATCCGCCGAGGCAATCCCGGTTTCGGACGGCCGGCCCGCTCGGGCCTTCCAGCCAACTCCGGGGCTTCCTCGGCGGGTCGCGGCATGAAGTCCCTCACCTCCAACCAGGGCAGAATCGCGCCCGAGCGGCAGGCGCCGACGGCTCCGGCGCCTCCCCGGCTGGTGTTGGCCATGACGCGAGGAGCCCTCGGACCCGTGCCCGGAGAGATCTCCGGAGGTGCGTGGGGGGCCAGACGGGGCTGCCGCGGCGTGGCGATTTCGAGCCGCGCCATGCGCGAGAGTTGGACGCCGAGGGGCCCGCGCGTGCGAGCCATGAGCCACGCCGCGGCAGCCCCGTCCGGCCCGGCACTCGAAACCGGGGATGTCTCAGGGAGCGTAGTGGGAGAGCACCTTCTCAGCGTAGTCCATCGGCAGATCGGCTTTGGCCTCGCTCAGCTCGGCGATGCGCCCGGGGCCGTGGTTGTATGCGGCCAGGGCAACGGCCAGGTTGTTGAACTGGCCGATCATCTTGGTCAGGTAGTAGGCGCCCATCTCGATGTTGGCCTGCGGGTTGCGCAGAAGCTGCTCACCGCTCCAGTCCATCCGCAGGTCCCGGGCGATCTCCTCCGCCGTGGAGGGCAGGATTTGCATCAGGCCGACCGCCCCCTTGGTCGACAGGGCGTTGATGTCGAAGGCGCTCTCGATGCGGATCACCGCCAGGATCATCTCCGGCGGCAGTTTGTAGCGCGCGGACGCCTCATGGATCGAGCCGGCGATGTCGCTGACCGTCTCCCGGGGCAGCCGGATGCGCTCGCTGTCGAGGAAATCGCGCAGGAGCATGACGGTCTGCAGCCGCTGGTTCTGGTCGCGCAGGCTTTCGATCTTCCCCTTCTGGGCCTGCACCAGCGTGTTCATCTCGTTCAGGCTGTGCACGCGCGCCTGGTACCGGATTCCCATGAAGAATCCGAAGACCAGTGCCGCGATCGCAAACAGCGTCTGCGCGAAAAACTTCATCGTCACCTCCTGGAACCCCGATCGTGTCCGGGAGCCCGGCCGAATTCACGGGCCGGCTCCCTGTCCTTTACGGCGAACCCGCCGGGGGGTCAAGGTGAAACGTCCGTTCCATCGCTCTGCTGGCCTCCTGACGCACTGCCGGTTTTCAGTCTCCCGATTGCGGAAAGGTGATCGACAGCCGATCCCCCACTTTCAAGCCCTCGGCCGCCGTTGTTCCAGCGCGCACTTCGAGAACGGACGACACCAGGCGCAGCGGGCCGTAGCTGGGACACGGATCCGCCTTGCAGGGCGGCGTGCCGCTCTCGATGTGGACGATGGTCCGGCTGTCGTCCATCCAGATGATGTCGAGCGGCACCAGCGTGTTCTTCATCCAGAACGGGTGAAAGCTCGGCTCGGGGAAAAGGAACACCATCCCCTCGTCCTTCCCCACTTCGCGGCGGAACATGTAGCCGCGCGCCCAGTGCTCCGGCGTGTCGGCGATCTCGGCGAGGATGATCCGCCCCTTCGGAAAGCGCACCGCCGCGCGCCGCGCCTCGCGCCGTGACCCTCGCCGCGCCCCGGCCTCCGGCGGCGCCGGGCCCTCCGCTGCGTCTCCCTTCGCCGGCGCCGGGCCCTCCCCCGCGCTCCGCTTCGGCTCCGCAAGGCAGGCGCCGGAGGTGGAGCCGGCCGCGACGGATATGGCCAGAACCGCGCGCCCCAGGGTCATCAGAGGGTCCTTTTTCAATTCACCTCCATAACCACGATCGTGCGGACCTGTAGGGGATGGCGTGAATGCTACACGCCGACCGCCCGACGCGTCAAGAACCGGCCGCCTGGGATATACTCAGCGTTCCCGGTGGGCCGGCTCCCGGCCCCCGTCCCCCGTCAGGTGAGCGCGTGGCGATCCGCATCGGCATCAACGGCCTGGGCCGCGTCGGACGGGGCTTCCTGCGCCTGGCGCTGGGCCGGGACGACCTGGAAGTCGTGGCCGTGAACGATCTGGCGGGGCCGGGGATCCTCGCGCACCTCCTGCGGCATGACTCCCTGGCCGGACGTCTCGAGACCGAGGTGCGCCCCCGGGACGGGGCCCTCCTCGCGGGCGGCCGCACCATCCGCTGCACGAGCTGCCCGCAGCCGGCGGAAATCCCATGGGACGGCCTCGACGTCGTGCTCGAGGCGACCGGCCGGTTCGTCACCCGCGCTTCGGCCGCTGCGCATCTCCGGGCCGGGGCCCGGCGGGTCATCATCACCTCTCCCTCCCCGGACGCCGATCTGACCGTGTGCTACGGCGTGAATCAGGGGCTGTTCGATCCTTCGAGACATTTCGTGCTGTCGAACGCCTCCTGCACGACGAACGCCATGGCGGCGATCCTGTCCGTGGCCGACCGGGCGTTCGGCGTCGAGCGGGCGGCGATGACCACGGTGCACTGTTACACCAACAACCAGGTGCTGGTGGACGCGCCGCACCCGGACCCGCGGCGGGCCCGGGCCGCCGGGATGTCGATGATCCCGACCTCAACGACCGCGGCCGGAGCCATCGGCCAGGTCCTGCCGGGCCTTGCCGGCCGGGTTCACTGCCTGGCGGTGCGCGTGCCGGCGGCGGCCGTGTCGCTCATCGACCTGACCATCATCCTGAAGCAGGCCGCGACCCTCGAGGCGGCCCGCGGCGCCTTCCGGCAGGCCTCGGAGGGGCCTTTGCGCGGCTTCCTGGGGCTCGACGACGAGGAGCTGGTATCGATCGACTACCTGGGCGACACGCGCTCCGCGGTGATCGACACGCCCCTCCTGGCGCTTCAGGGGGGGGCCTTGCTCAAAGTCTTCGCCTGGTACGACAACGAGCGCGGCTACGTCCAGCGTCTGGCCGATTTGCTGCGCCACGTCGAGCGCGGGGAAGCCGCCGGGAGGCATTCCTCATGAAGACCCGCAAGCTTTCCGTGCGCGACCTGGACGTGCGGGGCAGGAAAGTGTTCGTCCGGGTCGACTTCAACGTGCCGCTCGCGGAGGGGGGCGTGGCGGACGACACGCGCGTGCGCTCGTCGCTGCCGACCCTGAAGCTGATTCTCGAGCGCGGAGGCCGGCCGATCATCGCTTCGCACCTCGGCCGCCCGAAGGGCAAGGTCGTGCCGGGGATGAGCCTGCGGCCGGTCGCCCTGCACCTCGCGAGGCTTCTGGAAACGAAGATTCAGATGGCGGACGACTGCGTGGGGGACCTGGCCGGGAAGATGGCCGGCGGGCTGCGCCAGGGGGAGGCGCTCCTGCTCGAGAACCTGCGCTTCCATCCCGAGGAGGAGGCGAACGATCCCGGGTTCTCGCGCCGGCTGGCGTCCCTGGCCGACCTGTACGTGAACGACGCGTTCGGCACGGCCCACCGCGCGCACGCCTCCGTGGTCGGCATCACCCGGCACCTGCCTTCGCCCGCCGCCGGCCTCCTGATGGACAGCGAGATCGCCGCCCTGACGCGGATCAGGGAGCATCCCGACAAGCCGTACCTGGCGGTCCTCGGGGGCGCGAAGGTCTCGGACAAAATCGATCTGATCCTCAATCTCATCGACAAGGTGGAAGCCATTCTGATCGGCGGCGCCATGGCCTACACCTTCATGAAGGCGCGCGGCGTGCCGATCGGAAGCTCCCGCTCCGAGGACGACCGCATCGACCACGCCAGCGCCATCCTGACCCGCGCCCTGAACTCGGGCGTGCGCATCCAGCTGCCGCTGGATCACGTCGTGGCCCGCTCCCCCGGGCCCGGCCAGGCGTGGGAGACAACGCCGGGCCAGGCGATCGAAGACGGCTTCGTCGGGCTGGACGTGGGTCCGAAGACGCGCGCGCTGTACGCCGGCGAGATCGCCAAGGCGCGCACCGTGTTCTGGAACGGTCCGGTCGGATGGTGCGAGGTTCCGCCCTACGACGAGGGGACGCGCTCCCTGGCCCGGGCCATCGCGGCGACGGAGGCCTTCAGCGTCGTGGGCGGCGGCGATTCGATCGCGGCCGTCAACCGGCTGGGGCTCGGCTCCCGGTTCTCGCACCTGTCCACCGGCGGCGGCGCGTCGCTCGAGTTCCTGTCCGGAGTCGACCTGCCCGGGATCCAGGCGCTGGCCGAGGCGTCCCCGGAGGACGCGCCCCCCGCGCCCGGGACGCGCCCGGCCGGGCGCCAGGCGGCGCCGGCGGACGTCGATCGGACCCGGTGACCCGGCCCATGCGCCCGCTCATCATCGGCAACTGGAAGATGCACCTCACGGTCTCCGATGCCCTGGCCTACGCGCGGACGCTTCTCCCACGGCTGGCCGCCGCCGGCGGCCGTGAGATCGCCCTCGCCCCGCCGTTCACCGCCCTGAGCCCGATCGCCCCGCTCCTGAAGGGCAGTCCGATCCTGCTCGCGGCCCAGAACCTGTTCTGGGAGGACGAGGGACCCTACACGGGAGAGATCTCGGGGCCGATGCTGCAGGAGGTGGGAGTGACCTACGTCCTGGTGGCGCACTCCGAGAGGCGCCGCCATCTCGAGGAGACCGACCGCGCGGCCGCCCGCAAGGTGGTCGCGGCCATGCGCTGCGGGCTGAAGCCGGTCCTGTGCGTCGGGGAGGACGAGGCGGACAGGGCGGCCGGCCTGGCCCAGACGGTCGTGCGGGCCCAGCTCGCCCGTGGCCTGGAAGGGGTGGCGCCGGGAGAGGCAGCCCGCCTGCAGGTCGCCTACGAGCCGGTGTGGGCGATCGGCACCGGCAAGGCGGCGACTCCCGCCCAGGCGGCCGAGATGCACGCCCTGATCCGCAAGGAGCTGGCGGGCCTTTTCAGGGAAGGGGGTTCGGCGGTGCGCATCCTCTACGGCGGAAGCGTGACTCCCGCCAACGTCGACGAGCTGATGCGCACGCCGGGCGTGGACGGGGCGCTCGTCGGCGGGGCCTCCCTGAAGGCGGACGAGTTCGCCCGCATCGCGGCATACCGCTGAGCCGCCGCTGAGATATCTCCCAGTTTCGAGTGCCGGGCCGGACCGGGCTGCCGCGGCGTGGCTCATGGCTCGCACGCGCAGGAGATTCGACGTCCGTCTGCCGCGCATGGCGCGGCTCGAAATCGCCACGCCGCGGCAGCCCGGTCCGGCCCCCCACGCACCTCCCGAGATCTCACCGCGCACATGTCCAGGCGCTCCTCACGAGATCACCAACACGGTGCGCCACCCGAGACTGGGGATGGCTCAGGAGCGGACGGGATTGCCGGCCCGCGGCCCGGTGTGCTAGGGTAGCGGCTGTTTTCGGGAGGCGAGGCCAAGAGCATGGAGATCGCGCTGATTGTCCTGCACGTCATCGTCTGTTTCATCCTGATCATGGTGGTCCTGCTGCAGAGCGGCAAGGCGGCCGACCTGGCCGGGGCGTTCGGCGGGGGAGGCAGCCAGACCGCCCTCGGCAGCCGGGGGGCCGCGACGGTCCTGACCAAGGCGACAACCATCGCCGCGGTCCTGTTCATGATGACGTCCCTGGGCCTGGCCCTTCTGGGGTCGCGGCGCAGCGGCGAATCGGTGCTGGACGAGGCGGCGCCCCCGGCGGCGCAGACGGCGCCCGCGGCACCGGCGCCCGCGAGCCAGGCACCGGCGGACGCCGGGGCCGCCCCGGAGCCGGCGGCGAGCCCGGCTCCCAGATAGGTATGCTCATCCTGCTGTTTTCGTGACAGCCCGGGGCGGCGGCCGCCGCTCCGTCGTGCCGGAGTGGTGGAACTGGCAGACACACCATCTTGAGGGGGTGGCGCCCAAAAGGCATGCGGGTTCAAATCCCGCCTCCGGCACCAGCACTCCCCTCGCGGCTACTCTTCCTCATCCTCCAGGAGGGCTTCGATCTCCTCCGGATCCAGACCCTGGAGGACGCGCCTGATCTTCATGAGGTTCTCGATGTCCCCGGCGTAGCGCGCCTCCGGGCGCGCCCTCAGGAGCACGAGCGCCCGGTCGATCGACTCGAGCAGTTCTTCCATCAAATCGCCCACGGTCCCTCTCCGTGAGTGCGGAAGCGGTCAGTGCCCCTCGGCCTCCAGGAACCTCTCCGCGTCGATGGCAGCCATGCAGCCGCTGCCGGCGGCCGTGACAGCCTGGCGGTAGACGCGGTCCTGGCAGTCTCCCGCTGCGAAAACGCCGGGGACGCTGGTCCGGCTCCCCTCCCGGGTGACGATGTAGCCGGTCTTTTCGAGCTCGAGCTGTCCCTCGAACAGGCGCGTGTTCGGTGTGTGGCCGATGGCCACGAACAGGCCGTCGATCTTTTTCTCGACGACCTCGCCCGTCTTCAGATGGCGCAGCCGCGCCCCCTCGACGCGGTCTTTGCCGAGGACCTCCACGATCGCCGTGTCCCAGAGGAACGCGATCTTCGGGTTCTTGAAGGCGCGGTCCTGCATGATCTTGGAGGCGCGCAGCGAGTCGCGGCGGTGCACGATGGTGACCCGGCTCGCGAATTTCGTGAGGAAGGTCCCTTCCTCGATCGCCGAGTCGCCGCCGCCGGCCACCAGGATCTCCTTCCCTTTGAAAAAGAACCCGTCGCAGGTGGCGCAGGTCGACACGCCGTGCCCCAGGAGCCGGCGCTCGGACTCGAGTCCCAGCATGCGGGCCGACGCCCCGGTCGCCACGATGAGGGTCCGGCAGAGTATCTCGCCATGGCCGGCGACCGTCAGACGGAACGGCCGGCGGGACAGATCGGCGGCCGTCGCCGCGCCGGCCAGGTATTCCGTGCCGAAGCGCGCCGCCTGCTGCCGCATCTTCTCGATCAGCTCCGGACCGAGTATCCCCTCCGGAAAGCCGGGGAAGTTCTCGACATCGGTCGTCAGGCCGAGCTGTCCGCCCGCCTCGTGACCGTCGATGAGCAGGGGCCTCAGGTTGGCGCGCGCGGCATAAACCGCCGCCGTCAACCCGGCGCACCCGGAGCCGAGAATCACCACGTGCCTTTCGGTCATAGGGCCGCACATCATAGCACGGGGATCAGGACCAGCGGCCGGCGCGGAGTGCCTTGCGGGCCCGGTCGGCGACGACTTCCAGGAGGCGCCGGTCGCGGCCGAGGTGAGCCGCGATCCGGACCAGGAGCCCGGGATGGCGCCGCCGCGCGCGCGCCGCCGACTTTGGCAGATCGCTTTTGACATGGCCTCCGAGATACAGGAAGTAGGGGACCAGCACGATGCGGCGGGCCCCCCGCGCCACACAGCGATCGATCCCGGCCTGAATGTCGGGGGACGCGGCCTCGAGGTAGCCGGCCTCGATGACGCGGCCGGGGAAGACGGTGCTGAGATCCCGAGCCAGGCCGCGCAGGAGGCGATTGGCCGCACCCATCCGGCTGCCGTGCCCGATCAGAAGAAGCGCGGCGTGCCGGGCGCGCCCGCGGCAAGGCGGCCGCGCCGGCTTCGGCCGCCTCACCGCGCCGGCCCCAGGACGGTGGCGCCGAGGCGGCGGCCCGCGTCGATCACGTCGACCTCGGCCTCTTCCACGGCGTCCTCGTCGCGCACGTACCCCAGCGCCACGACGCGCTCCTCTCCCGGGACGGAAGCGGCGCTGGTCAGGAGGCCGATCGCCCGGCCGCCCGATTCGATGAGGGCTCCCGGGACCGGCACGCCGCCCCGGACCTCCAGCCGGACCAGGCACCTGGAGACCTTTTTGTAGGTGTTCAGGCGGGCGATCACCTCCTGGCCGACATAGCAGCCCTTGTCGAGCGCGATGGCGTCGTGGAGCCGCGCCTCCCACGGGTTGTAATCCTCGGTCAGCTCGCGGCCGGCCAGGGGCAGGCCGGCCTCGATGCGCAAGGCCTCGAGACACTGCGGACCGGCCACGCGCAGCCCCGGGGATCCCTCCAGGATGGCGCGCCGCAGGTTCCCGAGCGCCTCCGCCCCGGCGGTCAGGTGGTACCCGCCGCCGCCGAGAGGAAACGTGCGCGCCAGGATCGCCCCGGCGCCCGCGAGCGTGACGGAGAGCGCGTGGTGCAGGGGCCGCCCTGCCGCCTCGGGGCCGAACAGCGCTGCCGCGCGTTCTCCGGCGCGGGCGCCGAACAGGCCGAGCGTGCCGTGGGTCCTGCCCAGATCCCGGACCCGGA
This sequence comes from Acidobacteriota bacterium, assembly GCA_016177515.1. GTDB lineage: Bacteria > Acidobacteriota > Polarisedimenticolia > Gp22-AA2 > Gp22-AA2 > Gp22-AA3. The sequence continues at coordinate 634 of JACOUZ010000026.1, read as the reverse complement.
TGTCTTCGCGGAAGGTGTAGCGATCGATGTACGCGGCGACGCCGGCGCTCCGCCCCGGACCGGTGAGGCAGAGAATGCGGCCGTCGAGCCGGTGCAGCGTGACCAGGTCGACGAGGCGCCCCTTGTTCGTGACGAAGGCCGCCGCGGTCCCCTCCCGGGGGCCGAGGCCGCGCACGTCGTTGGTGGTCAGGCGGTGCAGGAGGTCGAGGGCGTCCCTCCCCTCGATCTCGAGGCGGCCGAGATCCGAGCGATCGGCGAGGACGGCGTCCGCGCGCGCCGCGCGGTACTCGGCGGCGGGGTCGACCGCGGGACCGGGCGCGGTCACGGCGGGATCTCCGCGAACTCGACCACGGCGCGGTGCGGTATGGCGCCGGCCCGGTGGCCGCGCGACAGGAACTCGTCGATGGCCCGCCTCCCGATCGGGCCGTAGTCGAGCGTGAAGTCGTTGACGTACATGCCGACGAATCGGTCGGCGAGCGGGCGGCCGATCCCCCGGCCGAAGTCGAGGGCGTAGGTGAGCGCGTCGGGCCTGTGGGCCAGACCGAACGCGATGCTGTCCCTGAAGAAGCCGCCGATCTCGGCGATGGCCCGGGGCCCGAGGTCGCGGCGGATGGCGTTCCCCCCCAGGGGAAGC
>JACOUZ010000244.1 GCA_016177515.1 Acidobacteriota bacterium | reverse complement strand
CGGCACGATGTAGTCCTCCTTCGGGAGCTCCTCCTTGATCCGGCGGTAGAGGTACTTGTGCTCCAGGTAGATGACCGGGTCCTCGTCGCGGATGGCCGCTTTGATCAGCCCCTTGGCGTCGTACGCGGTGGCCGGGGCCACCACCTTCAGCCCCGGGGTGTGCACGAAGTACATCTCGGGATTCTGGGAGTGGTACGGCCCGCCGTGCACGCCGCCGCCGCTCGGGCCGCGGATGACGATCGGCACGCCGGCACCCCAGCGGTAGCGGTTCTTGGCGGCGAAGTTGGTGATCTGGTCGAAGGCGCAGGAGATGAAGTCGATGAACTGCATCTCCGCGATCGGCCGCATCCCCATCAGCGCGGCGCCGATGGCCGCCCCGACGATGGCCGACTCGGAGATGGGCGTGTCGATGACCCGCGTCTCCCCGAAGCGCTCCAGCATCCCCTCGGTCACCTTGAAGGCACCGCCGTAGATCCCGACGTCCTCACCGAGGATGAAGACGCGCTGGTCGCGCTCCATCTCCTCCCAGATCCCCTGCCGGATGGCTTCCACGTAGGTCGTCAGCGCCACGCCCGCCTCTCCCCTTCCGGCCCGCCGCCCGGGCGCGGGCCTTCCTCATGATAAACCCCGATCAGACACTCCTCCGGCTCCGGGTACCGCTGGCGCTCCGCCCAGGCGACCGCCTCGTCCAGCTCGGACTCGATGCGCGCTTCCATCTCCTTGATGGCGCCCGCGTCCACCAGCCGGCGGCGGGACAGCGCGTCCTGGAACCGCTCGATCGGGTCCTTGCGCTCCCACTCCTCGAACTCGGCCTTCGGGACGTAGCCGGCGTCGTCGTGGGCCGAATGGCCGGTCATCCGGAAGGTGACGAATTCCAGGAGGCTCGGCCCCTCCCCGCCCCGTGCCCGCCGGACCGCCCGGCCGACTCCATCGTACACGGCCAGGAGGTCGTTGCCGTCGGCCGATTCCCCGGGGATGCCGTAGCCGGCCGCGCGGTCGGAGACCCGCTCGACCCGCATCTGTTTGGACACGTGCGTCGAGTAAGCGTACTGGTTGTTGTTGCAGATGAAGATCACCGGGAGCTTCCGGACCGCCGCGAAGTTCAGCCCCTCGTGCCAGTCGCCCCGGCTGGTGGCGCCCTCTCCGAAGAAGCAGAACGAAACCTGATCGGTGCCGCGCATCGTGAAGGCGAGCGCGCACCCGGCCGCGACCGGAATGCTGTCGCCGAGATGCGAGATGAAGGCCACCAGCCGGTGGCGCAGATCCCCCATGTGCATGTTGCCGTCGCGCCCGCGGGTCAGGCCCGCGCCCCGCCCCATGTACTGCGCCAGGATCCTCTCGGGCGGCACGCCCTGCATGAGAAAGACCGCCATGTCGCGGTGCGAGGGGGAGACGATGTCGTCGTAGTCCTCGCCGCCGCCGCGGCGGATGTGCATCGCCGCGCCGACGGAGATCGCCTCCTGGCCGCGCCCCACGTACACGCCGCCGACGATCTTCCCCTGCCGGTACAGCTTGCGCTCGATCCGGTATTCGAGGGCGCGTGTGAGCTTCATGGAGTGCAGCATCTTGAGGAGCAGGGCGTCGTCAGGGGCGTGCCGGCCCGGCCTCATTCCGGCTCCCAGTAGACGTCGCGCAGGGTCTCTTCGGGCGGCGGGAACGGGCTCAGGAGCGCCTTCTGCGCGGCCTCCTCCAGGCCCGCCGCGAGCGCCTCCCGGACCGCGAGCAGGTGCCCGGGCGTGGCGTGGCCTTCCTCCACCAGGAACGCCTCGAAGCGGTCGATCGGATCGCGCTCTTCCCAGGCCGCGATCAGGTCTTTCGGGACATAGCGCATGTCGTCGTGCTCCGCGTGCCCCCGGCGGCGGAAGGCGCGGCATTCCAGGAGGGTCGGCCCTCCGCCGCGGCGCCCCCTCTCGACCGCCCGCCGGGTCGCGGCATGCACCGCCAGGACGTCGGTGCCGTCCACCGACTCCGAGGCCACCCCGTAAGCCGGACCCCTGTCCGCCAGGCTCCGGATCGCGAACTGTCCGGAGGTCGGGGTGGAGTAGGCGTAGCCGTTGTTCTCGACCACAAGAATGAGCGGCAGGTCCAGGACCGCCGCCAGGTTCAGGCCCTCGTGGAAGTCGCCCGTGGAGGTCCCGCCGTCGCCGATGTACGTCAAGGCCACGCGCTTCCCGCCGCGCATCCTGGCCGCCAGGGCCGCCCCGGTCATGACCGGGATGAGCGTGCCGAGGACGCTGATCGGTCCGATAATCGAGCGCTCGAGGTCGTCGAAATGCAGCGTGCCGTCCTTGCCTCCGGTCGGCGCGTCGTGGCGCCCCAGAAATTGCAGGAGCAGGGTCAAGGCCGGCACGCCCCGCACCAGGAGCGAGCCGATGTTCCTGATCATCGGGGCCAGAAGGTCGTCCGCTTCCAGGGCGGAGGCCGAGCCGACCGAAATCGACTCCTGCCCGAGGCTGCTGTAGAGCCCGCCGACGATCTTGCCCTGCCGGTAGAGCGCCGAGAGCTTGTCCTCCAGCATCCGGTTCAGGCGCATGAAGGAGTGCAGCTCGAGGAGCCGGGTGCGCGACAGCTCCGGATTGCGCATCGGCACGACGGGCGGCGGCCCGGGCCCGGGCGGGACGGCCGGCCCGCCGGCGGTCGGCGCCCGGCGCTGCTTTCCCTTCCTGAGGACGGCGCTCATCGGCCCTCCCGGCCGGAGACTCGCAAAGGCTCCTCGGATCAGAGATGGATGCCGCGGGCGTGCAGGTTGAGGGCCGCCTCGCCCATCCCCTCGGACAGCGTCGGGTGGGCGTGAATGGCGTGGAACAGGTCCTCCACCGTCGACTCCAGGCGCAGCGCCATCCCCCCCTCGCCGATCAGCTCGGTCGCCTTCGGCCCCACGATGTGGATGCCGAGCAGCTCGTCGTAGCGCTCCTCCCCCACCAGCTTGATGAACCCCTCCTGGGCGAGGACGATGCGCCCCTTCCCGAGGACCGGAATGGGGAACCGGCCGGTGCGCACCTTGTGGCCGCGCGCCCGCGCCGCCTGCTCGGTCAGCCCGATGCTGGCGACCTCCGGCTCCGAATAGGTGCAGCTCGGCACCCGATCGTAGTTGATCGGCTCGGGGTTCCTTCCGGCGATCGCTTCGACCGCCACGATCCCTTCGTGCGCGGCGACGTGCGCCAGGGCCGGCGTCGGCACCAGGTCGCCGACGGCGTACACCGCGGGATCGCCGGTGCGCATCCGGCCGTTCACCTTCACGAAGCCGCGCTCGAGCTCGACCTTGGTTCCCTCCAGTCCCAGGTCGTCCGTCACGGGACGGCGGCCGGCGGCGACCAGAAGCACGTCGGCCTTCAGGGTCTCCTTCCCCCCCTTCTCGGACTGCACCTGGACCTCCACTCCGCGGTCGGCGACCTTCACGCCTTCGACCCGGGTGCCGACCCGGACCTCGAGGCCGCGCTTCCTGAACGCCTTGTGCAGCTCGGCCGAGGAGTCCTCGTCTTCGATCGGCAGCACCCTCGGCAGCATCTCGACCAGCGTGACGGAGCTGCCGAAGCGCGAGTAGATGGAGGCGAATTCGACCCCCACGGCCCCCGCCCCCAGGATGATCATCGTTCTCGGGACGAACTCCAGCGCCAGCGCCTCGGTGCTGGTGATGACGCGCGTGCCGTCGGCCTTTAATCCGGGGAGCATCGCGGGGGACGATCCGGTGGCCAGGATGACGCTCTTCGTGCCGAGGTGCTGTCTGGATCCGTCCCGGGCCGCCACTTCGACCTTCCCCGGCCCCTTCAGCCGCCCATGCCCTTGGAACACGGCGATGCCGTTCTTCTTCATCAGAAACTCGATCCCCTTCGCCTGGCGGCGCACCACGTCCGTCTTGTGCTTGTGGACCGCCGCGAGATCGAGCTTCACCTCGCCGGTCCTGACGCCGAAGCGCGATGCCTCGCGGGCGATCTCGAGCACTTCGGCGCTGTAGAGGAGCGCCTTGGTCGGGATGCAGCCGACGTGCAGGCAGGTGCCGCCGAGGGCCCCTCCCTTCTCGACCAGGGCCGTCTTCAGCCCGAGCTGGGCTGCCCGGATCGCCGCGATGTAGCCGCCCGGGCCGCTGCCGATGATGATGACGTCGAAGCTCGACTGCGAATCGGCCACCTTGACCTCCCGTGACGCGCCCCTGCGCCTCGTTGGGGTGCACCTTCCGGCCCCGAACGACGGGCCTGCCTTTGGAAAACGGGATTATAACCACAACGAGGCGGCCGGCGGGCACGCGGCGCGTTGATCGGCCCGGGCGGCCGCCGGTATAATCGCCCGGTGACCTCCCCGGTGTTCCGAGCCGCAGCGACCCACGATACCGGCGGAAGCGCTCCGCGCTTCCTGTCGCCCCTCCCGGAGGTGCGCATCACCAACGCGTTCGCCCGGGCGTTCGACAACGTGGTGGCGACCGCGCGGACCTGCTACTCAGGAGCGGGCATCGTGCGCGACGAGCAGGTGCTGGGCGATCCCCAGGCGCCGCCCCAGGCGCGCGAGGAGCGCGAAAGGCGCCGGGACTCCCTGGCGCGTGACCTGTACCAGGCCGGCCACCACACGACGCTGCAGCACGCCCACTTCCAGTTCGCCCTGAGCAACGTCAGCCGGCAGTTCCTATGGTCGTTCCTGCACAGTCACCCGTTCTACAACTCCGAGCAGGTCAGCCAGAGATACGTGACGGTCAAACCGGGCCATTACGCCGTGCCTCCCCTCGAGGGCCGTGCGCTCCGGGTCTACGAGGAGACGGTGGCCCGGCAGCAGCAGGCGTACGAGGAATTGTGCGGCCTGCTCCAGGGGCCGGCGTCGGCCGCCTATTACGCACGCTATCCGGCGCGGCGGCACTATCCGAAGAGGTACGAGAAGGAGGTGCAGAAGAAAGCGCAGGAGGTGGCGCGCTACGTCCTGCCGATCGCCACCTTCGCTTACCTGTACCACACCATCAGCGGGCTGACCCTGCTGCGCTACTACCGCGCCTGCCGCGGCCCCGACGCTCCCCTGGAGCAGCGCCTGGTCGTGGGCCTCATGGTGGAGGAGCTCCTGGCGCGCGAGCCGGCCTACGCCGCCATTCTGGAGCAGCCGATGGCGGAGGAGGAACTGGCGGAGCACCGGGCGCTCCTCGATCACGGGACGCGCGACGACGCCGGCCGGAAGGCGTTCCTCGACGATTTCGACCGGCAGCTCGCCGGCCGCGTGTCGCTCCTGGTGGACTACCCGGCGAAAAACGAGGAGACGCTGGCGCAGTCGGTGCGGGAGGTGCTCGGTCTCACCCGCGATCGCCTGTCGGACGACGAGGCGATCGACCTGGCGCTCGACCCGGCCAGGAACCGGTACCTGGGCGAGGCGCTCAATCTGACGACGCTGTCGAAGCTGTCGCGCGCGCTGGTCCACTGCCATTACACGTTCCGCAAGCGCCTGAGCCACACCGCCGACTCGCAGAACCAGCGGCACCGGATGACGCCGGCCTCCCGGCCGGTCCTGCACACGCACCTGACCTCGGAGCCGGACTGCGTGACGCCGGCGCTGGTGCGGGAGGACGACCGCGGCCTGCGGTCCTTCAACCAGGCCATGGCGGCGAGCTGGGACGGGTTCGGACGGTTGCGCGCTCTCGGCGTCGTCGACGAGTTTGCCTCCTACGTCCTGCCGAACGCGCTGGCGATCCGCTTCACCGAGTCGGCCGGCCTTCTGGACCTGCACCACAAGCACGCCATGCGCCTGTGCTACAACGCCCAGGAGGAGATCTGGCAGGCCTCGCGGGACGAAGCGCTGCAGATCCGCGCGGTGAACCCGCGCATCGGCCGTTACCTGCTGCCGCCCTGCAACCAGAGGCAGATGGCGGGAACGCGGCCGATCTGCCCGGAGGGCAGGCGGTACTGCGGCGAGCGCGTCTGGACTTACCGGCTCGAAGACTACCGCCGCGTCATCTGACGGCGCTCCCCGACGCCATGGACCCGAAGCCCGGCGAAGCGGCGGCCCTGGAGATCCTCCCCGGCCAGGTGGACGGGCCGTTCGACTTCACCGCACTTTTCGGCAATCGCCGCCCGGTCGAGATGGAGATCGGCATAGGCAAGGGCCGGTTCCTCCTGGCCCAGGCCGAGGTCCGCCCGGAGGTGAACTTCCTCGGAATCGAGTGGTCGCTGAAGTACCTGCGCGTGGCCAGGGACAGGGCCTGGCGCCGCGCGCTGATGAACATACGGCTGTTCCGGGCCGACGCCCGCCACGTCCTCGCCGCCCTGCTGCCGGACCGGTCCCTCGCCCGGGTGCACGTCTACTGCCCGGACCCCTGGCCGAAGAAACGGCACCGCAAGAGACGGCTGTTCGCCCCCGAGACCGCGGCGCACCTGGGCCGCGTCCTCGTGGACGGCGGCTACCTCGACCTGTCGACCGACGCCGAGGAGTACTTCGATGAGATCCGGGCCGTCATGCCGGCGCACTCGGGGCTCCTGCCGGCCGCGGACCCGCTCTACCCCATCGACAGCCCGGACGGCCGCACCAGCTACGAGGTGAAGTACGTGCAGGCGGGACGGACCATCCACCGCGCCAGCTTCACACGCCCGATCAGGGGACCTCGATGATGATGTCGCCGGACTCCACCTTCACCGGGTAGCAGCGCACCTTCATGTCGGGGTCGATCGGGGACTCGCCGGTGCGGACGTCGAACGTCCAGCCGTGCCAGGGGCAGGAGACGATCGCCGGCCCCTCCAGGTATCCCTCCCCGAGCGGCCCGCCCTGGTGCGGGCAGGTGTTGTCGATCGCGTGCAACTCCCCTTCGACGTTGAAGATCGCCACCACGTGCTCGTTGACCTGCACCACCTTGCTGCTGCCCGGCGGGATTTCGTCCGCGCGGCCGCAGCGCGCCTGGATCGGCATCGTCTCCCCCTCAACGGATCAGATCGCCCTCGATGTTGGTCCGGCCGTAGCGCGCCCCGCAGGCGGCCACGAATCGGTGCGCCACCAGCGCCAGGGCCCGGCGCACCCCGCGGCTCTTCTCCGGATCGGTCAGCGGCTCGAGCCGCACGGTCAATCCGCCCTCCCGGGGCGACAGCTGGATGAAGAACTTCTGCGTGTGCCCCGCCTCGACGACCACCATCTCGATGAGGACGGCGCGCGCCTGCCGCTCGCGGTAGATGCGCTCGGCCTTGACGACCAGGGCGCCTTCCCGGTGGACGAACGGCTCGAACCGCCGCTCGGCCTCGTCGATCGTGATGCCTCCTTCCAGGACGACGTGCGGCACGCTTCTCCCCGCGTCCCGGAGCCGGGCCGGCCCCTCAGGCGAGCTCGGTCCGTACGAACTGCAGCACTTCCTCCGCGTGCTCCCGCACT
>JACOUZ010000255.1 GCA_016177515.1 Acidobacteriota bacterium | reverse complement strand
GGCCACGTCAGCAGCGGGGTCGAGGTCACGCAGGTGACGGGGCAGGCCGTCGCCGCCACCGTAAGGTCTGGCCTGAGGCCGTTGAGCACGTCCGCCAAGTGATCGGCGGTCATCCCCAGCCGTTGAGCCACCCCGTCGCGGATCTCGTGCTTTCCATGGCGCCAGCCGTGGACGGACAGGAACCCCTCTTCGTCGCGGCCGAGCAGGACGATGACCTCCTCACCACTCCGGAACGTCGGGGCATCGTGCACCAGGAGGCCGGTGCCTCCGACCTCGCCGCCGACGACCCGGAACTCCAGCATGCGGCCCGGCGCCTGGCCCTTCATCGTGCGTTCCACGAGCAACGTCACGTAGGTGTGGATCAGGCCTCCATCGGCGTCCCAGGCGGCCCGGGTATCGATGACCCGTCCTTGGGTGATCAGCTCGGCCTCGCTCCCGAGCTCGGCCAGGCCGCGCTGCAGGACGGCCGCCCGGGCATCCCCTCCCAACATCATCAGAAACGCCGCGACGCATACGATCGCTGACAGAACTACACACGCTGGTTCCCTCATGGCTCCCTCCACGAGAAATGTGGTGTTGGTTGAGAGATAGCGCCGCCCGGCGGGGTCCATCCCCTCGGGACAGGCACTCGCCGGAATTATCATCCAGATTCGGGACAGAGCACAACATAAAAAAAGCGACAATAAATGATGAGTGGCGGGGAGGAAGCCGAGCGGTGGGGCTGGCGCGCGCCTTACGCGCCGGCTACCGACCTTTGGGCGGGCCTTCTCTCGTTGCAAGATCGTAGTCCCCGGGCGAGCTCGGCGGCCCGAGGGCGTTGTCTCTTGTCTCCTCAGCCGCGCGCCCTACATTTCGATTCGTGAAAGGCATTCCGGCGTCTGCAAATGACTGTGGGCTCAAGCCGTTGGGCCGCTACCGCGTCGCGGTTTCCTCAGACGGAACCACATGGGACAAAGTCGTTGAGTCGTGGCCCGATTTTGGTGCGGCCCTGCACCTCCTCTCAAGATTCCCTCCGGTGTTCGGATTCAGTCACCACGGCGAAATCAAAATGGCCTTCTGGACCGACGTGTCCGAGGCACTGGAGGACCTCAGAGATCCGCCGCCCCCCGAACAAGAATTCCTCATGAACGCCACCGCACATCGCCGTGACAAGAACTATCGCCTCGCCGTGATGGAGTCAGTCATCAGCTTGGAGATCGTGCTGACAGAATACGTGACCAATTACCTGACTGTGCACAAGAAGGTGCCGAAGAAGAGGGTTGCGAACTTCGTGCCCCGGTCGCGCTAACGGCCGGGGTCCTCTTGCCTCCGCCTCGCGGATCAGAATACCGATCCGACGCGGAGGCGGGGGCGCCTGCATCCCCGATGATGAGAGGAACTACAAGACCGATGATGGTTCAGAAATGATCAGTTCCTGGTGAGCGCTAACAGCACGGCGGTCGCCAAGAGCAGACCGACGGTTTTCCTACAAGGTCAGTCCAGGTATTACTGCCTCCCTCACGCGGGCGGGGTCATCGAAACACTGGAGGCGCGGGCGCGGGCCGGGGCCGCGTGCATAGGCGCCGGCGTCAACGAACGGGGGGCATATTCGCCTGTGATCCTGATGGCCGGTGAATGGCGCGTGGGTCTTCTCGGCCACTACTGGAATCTCCGGCTCGGAGCAGATGTGGTCATCGGGCACCATCCCCACATCATTCAGCCCTTCGAGATCCACCGCGGTTGCCCGATCTTCTACAGCGTCGGGAATTTCACGTTCGGTTCCCGGAACAGCCGGGCGGAGGGGCTCCTGATCGGAACTCGATTTGAAGAGTCCCAGAATCTTGTGAACACCTACCCGCTGTACGTCAAAAACCGGGACCCCCGCGTGAACTACCACTGGCGGATATTTCGGGGCCAACGGGCGGTGACCTCAAAATCGAGAGGGGACGCGGAATCCTTCACCTCCACCGTCCACCTGTAAACTCTTAGACTCCTCAGGCGTGGCGGAGCTGGCGGGCGATCTCGGACAGCGTCGGGCGCTTGCCGTACATCAGAAGTCCCAGACGGAACAGCGCGGCCGAGGCCCGGATCGCCAGGTAGACCCCGGCGGCAAGACAGAGCAGGGCGACCAGCGCGTCCCAGGCCGCCACCTTGCCGGTGCCGAGGCGGACCATCATGGTGAGCGGCCCGGTGAGCGGGAACCAGCCGAGGGCGCGGGCCATCCAGGTGTTCGGATCGTCGAGGATCAGCATCCAGGTCATCGCGGGCGGCAGCACCAGGCACAGCGTCCAGACGGCGGAGTACTGCTGGGCCTCGCGCGAGTTCGTGCCCAAAGCACCGGTCCCCGTCATCAGGCTTCCCACCATCAGGAACCCGCCGACGAAGAACAGGAAGCAGGACAGGAACAGCTTCCAGTCCAGGATCGCCATGGCGGCCGCCGCCAGGAGGCTCGTGGCGAAGCTGGCGACCGACACCCAGACGAAGAGCTGCAGGAGCCCCGCGGCGCCGAGCCCGAGGAGCTTCCCGAACAGCAGGTCCCGGGGCGGGACCGAGGACAGGATGATCTCGATGACGCGGTTCTCCTTCTCCTCCACGACGCCCTGAAGCAGGTAGCTGGCGCTGGTCAGGAGCGACATCACCAGGAGGATGGCGAAGACGCCGGGGACCGCCATGCGCGCCACGCGCGCCGCGTCCTCCAGCGGCTCGACGGCGCCGTCCGGCCGGACCAGGAACGACGAGGAGGCCTCGTCGTCGATCGGCCGGTCGAGCCGGGCGCGGACCTCGTCGGGGAGCCGCCCCGCCGAAAGCGACCGCCGCAGGAGGCGCGCGAACACCCGCTCGATGCGCGCCTTGCCCAGGCCGAACACCTGCCCGTCGGACTGGTACGTCTCGATCGCCCCCTTCTCGACATAATCGGCGGGCAGCAGGTAGACGCGCTCCAGCGTCCCCTCCCGCAGGCGCGCGAGCGCCTCCTCCTTCGAGGCGATCGGCACGAACTCGACCGGCGAATCGATCTCGTCCAGGAGGGCGGAGACGCCGCGCCCCTGCGCGGTCGCCGGCGCCAGCCGGTCCGCGATCGCCCGGGCCGCCTTTCCGGCCTCGCTCCCCTCCTGCCCGATGACCCGCGCCTCCTCGAGGCGGATGACCCCGGCCAGGTCCACGACGCCGATCGGCTTCTGCGAGCGGCCGGCCTGCGACATGAAGTAGGCCGGCAGGAGACCTACCAGCGCCACGTACGTGCCGACGAAGAACGGCATCCCCAGGGTGACGATGAGGTACGAGCGGCGCTTCACCGTCGACAGGAATTCACGGCCGATGACGACCCCGACCTTGCTCATGCACCTCCCCCGGCGGCGGCCGGGGCGACGACCGGCGGCAGAGCAGGATCCGCGGCGCGGGCCCTGACGGTGGCCACGAAGATCTCCTCGACCGACATGCGGGCGACCTCGAAGTGATCGATCGGGATCCGCCTTTCCTCCAGGAGCGCCATCAGGTCGCGCGGCCGCGCCCCGGCGCTCAGCACGACTTTTTTCAGCGCCCCCTGCCGCTCGACGCCGGCCACGGGCGGCAGGCCGCTCAGATCGGCGTCCGTGCCGACCAGGACCGCGGACCCGCCGTGGCTCCGCCTGATCTCCTCCAGGTCGCCGTACAGCACCAGCCGGCCGCGGTCGATCATCGCCACGCGGTCGCACAGCTCCTCCACCATCGGCATCTGGTGGGTCGACAGGATCACCAGGGCCCCGGCGTCCCGCCTCTCGCGCAGGAGGTCCTTCACCAGGACGGTGTTCAGCGGATCGAGGCCCGCGAACGGCTCGTCCATCACCAGGATCTCCGGCTGGTGCAGGAGGGCGCCGGCTATCTGGACATTCTGCTGCATCCCTTTCGACAGGGAGTCGGCGCGCCGCGAGGCCACGCCCGGCAGGTCGACGCGCGCCAGCCAGGCGAGCGCCCGCTCGCGCGCCGCGCGCCGGGCGAGCCCCTTCAGCATCCCGAAGTAGACCAGGATGTCGATCACCTTCTCCTTGCGGTACAGCCCGCGTTCCTCCGGCAGGTAGCCGATGAGCTCGCGCTCCCTCCGCCCGAGCGGCCGGCCGTCGAACCGGATCTCCCCCGCGTCGGGCGCGATGATGTCGATCAGCATGCGGATGAGGGTCGTCTTGCCCGCCCCGTTGGGGCCGAGCAGTCCGAAGACCTCCCCCGGCCGCACCTCGAACGTCACGTCATCGACGGCGACGGTCGTTGCGTAGGCCTTGCGCAGGCGGGAGAACTGCAAGACGGGAACCGGGAGACCCTCCTGGGGACGCGTCGACAGCCGCCTTCACCGGACGGGAAGGCGGGCTATTATACAGGCGATGGATCGCCGCCCCCCGCTCCTCCCGCCCGGCCGGACCGGACGCCCTCACGGCCGGGTCTCATCGTGGTCCGCGATCCTGCTCCTGGCCGCCGGCTCCCTCGCGGCCTGTGTCGTGCCGCCGCCCCCGCCTTCGTCTCCGGCGCCGGGCGCGGCGGAGATCCTGGCCGCGATCGGCCCCGATCGAATCGTCGACCTGTCATATGCCTTCGACCAACGGACGATCTACTGGCCGACGGCGCAGCCGTTCCGGCTGACCAGCGACTTTCATGGCCGCACCGCCGGAGGGTTCTTCTACGCCTCGAACAGCCTGTGCGCCAGCGAGCACGGCGGGACGCACCTCGACGCACCCTCGCACTTCGCCGAGGCCGGCCTGGCCGCGGATCAGATTCCTCCCGGGTCGTTGATTGCGCCGGCGGCGGTGATCGACGTGCGCGCGGCCTGCGCGGCCGACCCGGACCGTGCGGCGACCGTCGAGGACGTGCGCGCCTACGAAGCGGAGCATGGGCCGATTCCCCAAGGAGCGGTAGCGATCCTGTTCACGGGATGGGGAGCGCGCTGGCCGGACCGGAAGAGCTACCTGGGCGACGACACTCCGGGCGACGCTTCGCGGCTGCATTTTCCCGGCTTCTCGGCCGAGGCCGCGGCCTTCCTGGCGAAGGAGCGTCACGTCGCCGGCCTGGGCATCGACACCGCCAGCATCGACCGCGGCATGTCGCGGGACTTCCAGGCGCACCAGGCGGCCGCCGCAGCCAACGTCTACAACCTCGAAAACCTGGCTTCCGTGGACCGGCTGCCGCCGAAGGGGGCCACGCTTATCGTCCTGCCGATGAAGATCGCGGGGGGCACGGGGGGCCCGGCGCGCGTCATCGCCATCCTCCCGTGACCGATCCCCGGGCGCCCGGCCCCCACTGCCACGGGCACCCGGGGGAGGGCCGGCGGGACAGGCCCCGCGGCGCAAATCTGCCTTGCGCCGGCAGGGCGGTTCCTGCGACAATGGACGGGCCCAGGGAAACAGCGTTGCACTATTCGGAACAGGTGCGGCATCCATGACTGACTCCAGAACGCAGGCAACCACCACGGTCCGGCGCGCAGGTGCGGCCGAGCAGCCCTTCCACTACCCGCTCAAGCGCGAGTTCGTCGAGCCCGACTGGCGGCGCCTGCCCGGATTCAGGGACGCGACCCGTACGGAATGGGAGAGCGCCCTCTGGCAGCGCAAGCACACGATCAAGAGCCTCAAGGAGCTGAAGGAGGCCCTGGGGCGCCTGCTGCCGGACACGCTTCTGGCGGGAATCGAGCGCGATCAGAAGGATCGCGCCACGATGTCCCTCCTGGTCCCGCCGCAGATGCTCAACACCATGAACCTCGAGGACCTGTGGAACGACCCGGTGCGGCGCTACATGCTGCCGGCTTACGACGACCGCGAGCCCGAGTGGCCCAGCCATCCGAAGGCGCAGCGCGACAGCCTGCACGAGGCCGACATGTGGGCGGTGGAGGGGCTGACGCACCGCTACCCGACCAAGGTCCTGGCGGAAGTCCTGTCCACCTGCCCGCAGTACTGCGGCCACTGCACGCGCATGGACCTGGTGGGCAACGACGTGCCGCAGGTCGAGAAGCACCGCTTCGAGGTCCCGCAAAAGACCCGCTACGAGCAGATCCTGGACTACCTCCGGCGGACTCCGCAGGTGCGCGACGTGGTGGTCTCGGGGGGCGACGTGGCGAACCTGCCGATCGCCGTCCTGGAAAACTTCGTGTCGCAGCTGATGGACGTCCCGAACATCAAGGACATCCGCCTGGCGACCAAGGGGCTGATGGGACTGCCGCAGCATTTTCTCCAGGACGACGTCCTGAAGGGGCTGGAGCGGCTGGCGAAGAAGGCACACGAGCGCGGCGTCGACCTCGCGGTGCACACGCACGTGAACCACGCCCAATCGCTGACGCCGCTGGTGGCCAAGGCGGTGCGCCGCATCCTCGACATGGGCTTCCGCGACGTGCGCAACCAGGGTGTTTTGCTGCGCGGCGTGAACAACAGCGCCGAGGCGCTCCTGGAGCTTTGCTTCACGCTCCTCGACCACGCCGGCATCATGCCGTACTACTTCTACCTGTGCGACATGATCCCGAACGCCGAGCACTGGCGCCTGGCGGTGCACGAGGCCCAGGGCCTGCAGCACGACATCATGGGGTACCTGCCCGGTTTCGCCACGCCGCGCCTGGTCTGCGACGTGCCGTTCGTGGGCAAGCGCTGGATCAACCAGGTCAAGGAGTACGACCGCGACAAGGGGATCTCGTACTGGACCAAGAACTACCGCACCGGCATCGAGCCCGACGACCCCGAGGCGCTGACCCGGCGCTACGAGTACTACGACCCGATCTACACCCTGCCGGAGTCCGGGCAGGCTTACTGGCGGGCCTGGCGCGCGCGGAGCTGACCGCACTCCCCTCACACCCCTCCCCTCCACTCCCCCCCTCCAAAACATCGGGGCGGAGGGTCGTGTTGAGCCTACGGACGCACCTCCATTGGAAGCCGGCCGAGCACCGCGTCGAAAACTTCGCGAGCGAGCGAGAGGGCCTTCTCGGCTTCCTCGCGGGCGGGTTCGTCGGCGTCACCTGGATAGCGGAATGTCCAAGCGTATTCTGTCAGGCACGCGGCGCGAATCAAAAGGGGCTCGAGTGACGGATCGCTCTTCACGCACTGCCGGCCAATCTCGGCCAGATCATGAGTTTTCCGGCAGGGGATGTCATGCCAGGCCAGATACCCCTTGAGAGCCTTCTCCGCGG
>JACOUZ010000254.1 GCA_016177515.1 Acidobacteriota bacterium | reverse complement strand
TTCTTCCTGCGCCGCCGCCTCGCGGGGCTCGGCCGGCGCCTGGTGGACGCGCGCGTGCCGGTGGCGCTGGGGACCGATTTCAACCCCGGGACCTGCCCGACGGAGGCGATGACCGCCATCCTGCCGCTGGCCTGCCTCGACGGCGGCCTGTCGCCGGCCGAGGCGATCGTGGCGGCGACGCTGAACGCCGCCCACGCCCTCGGCCTGGCGGAGCGGGTCGGGAGCCTGGAAGCGGGCAAGGAGGCCGACGCCCAGGTGCTCGACGTTCCCAACCACCTCCACCTGGTCTACCATTTCGGCGTCAGCCACTGCCGCACCGTCGTCAAGCGGGGACGCGTGGTGGTGGAGGAGGGCGCCATCGCCGGCACCGCGCCGGGTCCTCCTCCAGGCAACGGCGCGGTGGACAAGCCTTCCGGCGGTATCTGACCTTGACACACCGGAAACAGGATCGTAGATTTCCATGCCACGAGCCGGCCGCGCGTTCAGGCGTCTGATCGAGAATCTGGCGCGGCGGCTCCGCGGAGACGCGCCGGAGGGCGACGAGAGGGGACGAACGATGTTGACCGGGATGACCGTCGAGAGATTCACGGAGGCCCTGGCCGCCGCGACCCCGACGCCGGGCGGAGGCAGCGCCTCGGCGCAGGCGGGGGCGATGGCCGCCTCCCTTCTGCGGATGATGTGCGACCTGACGCTGGGCAGGGAGCAGTACCGGGCGCACCATGAGTCCGTCCAGACGATCAGGGGCCGGGCCGAAGGCCTGCGGAAGGACCTCCTGGCGCTGGTGGATCGGGACGCCGAGGCTTACGACGCGGTCGTCCGGGCGCTGCGCCTTCCCAGGACGACCGGCGCCGAGAAGGACCAGCGTGAGGCCGCCCTGGGCCGGGCCAATCTCTTCGCCATCGAATCGCCGATGGCGATCGCCGACGCCTGCGCCGCGCTCATGACCATGGCGGGGGAGCTGGCGCACAAGGGGAACGTCAGCGCCGTCAGCGACGTCGGGGCCGCGGCGCTTCTGGCCTATGCCGGCCTGCGCGGGGCGGTCCTGAGCGTCCGCGCCAACCTCAAGGGTGTCCGGGACGAGGCCGACGCCGCCAGGATTCGCGATCGCGTCCTTCGGCTCGAAGTCGATTCGGAGAAACTGCGCGAGGGAGCGCTGACGGCGGTCTGCGTCCGTACGAACGGCCGCTGATCCGGGGGCCGTCCGGCGCCCCCGAGGGCGCCGGCTCCATTCCGGAGGCGACATGACGTTATGACAAGATCCCATATAAACGAGTCGTAAATCATGCTGTCTGTGGTATTTAAGTATTTGCTATAATCGCAATCCACATATTGAAACGCCGGTCTCCAGGCCAAGAATCAGGTTGACAACCCCCCTGTACCACCGTACAGATAGGCCACTCATAGTTTGTGGACCGATGCCGGAGGGTCAGTCCCGCCGGCGTCAGGGACACGAAGCACCAAGGATCGTGTGACGGTTACCAGAGACGATTCGGGGAATCAAAAGTTTTTGCCGCTGAACAGGCGCCTCATGCTCCTGCCGGGCGCCTCGTCCCATTCCGGGAGGTCATGATGAGCCGAAGTGCCTATCTCCGGTCGCTCCGCGGCATGCTGGTCGCGGGCGTTGTCCTTTCCCTGCTGCTGGTCGCTCCGGCCGCCTTCAACTGGGCGGGCCGAGAGGGACGCCAGGCGCAGATCCAGAACCCCGCCGCGCAAATGGACGAGGTGGCCAACCAGAGATGGTTCCGCACGCACCCCGTCCTGGCGGCGACCGCCAGGCCGGACGGGCTGGCGCCGTTCGGCAAGGGGTTCCAGGCCGCGGCGGCGCGCGATCCCCGCGGGCTCATCTCCACCAGCATCGGCTACGTCGACCTCAAAAAGAACGACGCCCTGGACCGCGTTCCGGCCGAGTTCCGCTCGTCCGGCGCGCGCGCCAACGGCAAGGGGAGCGGGGTGGACGGAGTCAACATCGTGCAGATCGGCGCGGCCTCGCTCCGGAGCCCGGGGTACGACCGCGTCGCCTCCGAGGTGGGGGAGATCGGCCGCATCCTGGGGGTGGTGCCGGACCGCGGGCTCCTGGTCCGGGCGCGCGGCAACGACCTGGATCGCCTGGCCGCCCTGCCGTACGTGGAAGCGATGGGGCCGTACCATGCGGCCTACAAGGTCGACCCTTTGATCGGCCAGACGCCGTTCATGCAGAAGGCCCGGGCGCTGGGCCGGAACTACGACCTGCAGGTCGCTTTGTGGGAGGGAGAGGACGCGGCGGCCGCGAAGGGGCGGCTGGCGCGCATCGTGGGCGACGCGAACGTCGGCGACTACAGCCTGGACGGCTCGGTGATGCGGGTGAAGGCGGAGAAGGTCCACCTCGCCCGGCTGGCGCACGACGCGGCGGTGCGGCACCTTGCCGAGATCCCCGAGATGAAGCTGATGAACTCCGAGGTGCCGGTCATCCTGATGATCGGCAACACGGAGGAAAGCTTCAACCTGGCGCGGCCGTTCCACGACCTGGGGATTGACGGGGGCGGCCTGAACGCCGACGGCCTGCCTGCGGGAGAGCGGGTGAACAACGGGACGGCGCAGGTGCCGCCGCAGATCGTGGTGGTGACCGACAACGGCATCTCGGGCGACGCGGTGCACTTCTCGCAGACCCTGACGCAGGTGGGCGACCTGACGCATCCCTTCCCCAATCCGGCGCACCGCAAGGTGCACGCCATCCAGACCGTGGAGGACAACGGGACTTCGTGCGACGCTCTCCTGTCGGGCAGCAACACGCACGGCAACGTGGTGGCCGGCATCATCGCCGGCGCCCCCGGCGACTTCGGGCTGACCTTCTGCCACGCCATCGATCCGGCGGACGGGGTGCCGAGCTGCGGGCTGAGCCTGGACGCGCTGGCCAGGGGCTCGCGCATCATCATGCAGGACGCGGCCCTTCCGAGCCGCTGCCTGTCCAACGAGCTGATCGAGGTCGGCGGCGACGTCAACCCGGGCAGCCTGGCGGACCGGCTGGCCCTGGCGATTTGCCCGAGGAGCGGCGGCACCGGCGCCTGCCTGAACGTCGTCGGCGGCGGCGGGGAGGCCCACCTGCACGTCATGCCGTTCGGCGTGCCCGGCTGGGACAGGGTGCTGAACAACCCGCAGAACGGGACGTACACGCTGGAATCCCAGCAGATCGACGCGTTCCTGGTGAACAACCGCGACTACATGGTGTTCAGCCCGGTCGGCAGCCAGGGCACCGATCCGGGGGACCAGGCCGTCTCCATCATCTGGCCCGACCTGTTCGACGGCACCTCGGCCGACGATGACCCGAACTTCCCTCAGGGACCGCAGGTCCCGCCGCCGGCGACGGCCAAGAACAGCGTGACCGTGGGCGCCACCTTCACCGACATCTGGAGCGTCTTCGGCGATTTCAACCAGGAGGAGAACGACTACAACATCACCTCGCACGGCCCGGCGACCCAGGCCTCCCTGCGCACCGTGCCGCTCCTGATGGCCACGGGCGTGGACGGGTCCGGCCTGTTCGCCTACCCGTTGTTCCAGTCGGCCACCACCAACCGCAGCCGCGACAACGACAACGTCGCGCCGGTCGAGAGCGAGATCGACGACCAGAGCTTCGGAACGTCGTTCTCCGCGGGCTACACGACGGCGGCGGCAGCCATCATCCGCGATTACTTCGCCCAGGGATTCTACCCGTCGGCCACGCGGCAGACGGCCGACCGCATGCCGCAGGTCTCGGGCTCGCTGGTGCGCGCCGCGCTGATCGCGAGCGCCAACTTCCTCGAACAGTTCAGCGTCGAGTCCAGTGGCACCTCCACCGACAAGCTGCTGGCCAACACCCGCGGCACCAACGTCGGCTCTCCCGGAGGCTTCCCGGTCGGCGTCATGGGCAACAACGCGCAGGGGTACGGCCGCCCCGTCCTCGACCAGGTGCTGCCGCTGCCGAACTACCCGCCGACGCGCGGCATCGGCGCCCCGGACACCGTCGAGTATCCGGCGGCCGGGCTCATCGTTTACGACATGCTGGGCACCGGCGAGCCGCCGATCGACAACGGCGGCAACGCCATGACGGAGAAGAGCTTCATCGTGGACGGCGTGAACACCGCCGTGCGGGGCAGCACGCGCTACATTCTGAACGGACAGCTGCGCGTCGCCCTCTCCTGGCCCGATCCGCCGAGCGCCGTGGGCGGCACGGGCGGCGGCGGCACGCTGATCAACGACCTGGACCTGGAGCTCGAGTCTCCCGGGCCCGACAACGACATCGGTACCGCGGCCGACAACGTCGTTTATGACGGCAACGTGTACATCCAGGGCCAGGCCTGCTGCACGGGGCAGTGGGCGCAAGGTCGCCCGACGGGCCCGGCGCCGGTGAACGACAACAAGAACACCATCGAGGCGGTGCACCTGTCAGCGTTGGTGGACGTGGCCCTGCCGAACGGCGGCAACCAGCTGGTGACGGGCACCTGGAAAGTGCGCGTGAGGCGCGGCGCCGGCGGGACGACGGCGGGACAGATCACGATGAACAACGGCGCCAACGAGGATGCCAACGGCAACGGCCGCCGGGACGCGGGCGAGGCGGACACGGACGCCGACGGCCTGCTCGACGCGGGCGGCCAGCCGTTCGCGCTGGTGATCGCCGGGCCGGTGTACGGGACCGCGGGCCAGACGCAGACCTGGAACAGCGCGGCGCACGCCCTGCCGGGATCGGCGGCGCGCCTGGACAAGTACCAGTACTCCTGCTCCGACTCCGTCACGGCGACCGTCCTCGACCCGGACCCCCTGGTTGACGCGGCCGCGGTCGGCGCCGGCACGATCTTCCAGGTGGTGAACGCGGCCGGGACGGTCCTGGACGAGGAGAAGGGGATCGCCTTCAGCGAGACCAATGCGGGCAGCCACGCCTTCGCCTCGGCGTCCCTGCCGGCGCGGCTGGCGTCGCCGGCCGTGAAGCACAACGGCGTCCTCGAGGGGGACAACGGGCAGACGCTTCTGGTGCGATACACCGACACGCCGCGCAACGCCGAGTCGAGCGCCCGCTTCCAGTGCACCCCGAACATCATCGCGGGCGCGATCGACATCAACGGGAGGCCGAACACGACGTCGTTCGTCGGCGGCGGCTGCGACCGCGACCAGTACCTGGACGCCAACGAGCGCGTCACCTACTCGGTCGCCATCCAGAACTTCGAGCGCGCCGACGACCTGAACGACGTGGTGGCGACCCTGACGCCCGTGGGCACCGGGGCGAACGCCATCCGCGTCCTCGACTCGCCCAAGCCGGTGGGGCGGATCCCCGGCGGCCAGCGCACCGGCATCACCTTCTCGATCTTCGTGGACGGCGCGGCGGCGAATGCCCTGGCGATCGCCAATCGCAAGGTGGACCTGGTGATGACGCTGGACGGCATGGCGCGGGGCGTGCGGCTGTCGCGCGCGAGCTTCACCTTCAGCCACGTGATCAACGCCGACGCCGAGGCGCTGCACTACTCGACCGACTTCCCGGCGGGCGGCCGCGAAGTCCGCGACTTCAACCGGAACCTCCAGATCGACACGGCCGACGCCATCGATCCTTTCAAGGGCGTGTTCTTCCCCGACGAGGACATCACGTTCTCGAGCCTGTTCGTCGTGGGGACCTCCAATAACAAGGTCACCAACACGCTGGGCGAGGACCTGAACGACAACAACATCCTCGATGTGGGGTTGGGAGAGGACATCATCCCGAACGGCCGCCTGGATCGCGGCATCCTGGCGTCCGCCACCGGTCCGAGCGCCGGCGACAAGGTGCCCTGGAATTTCGACCGCAATGACGGCGGCTGGTTCCCGCTGCGCAACATCTTCAGCAAGCCGGGAGGGATCAGCGCCAACCCGGTGTGGGAATACAAGGGCGGCGGTCGGTGCACGAGCGGGCCGACGCCGGGCAAGCAGTGCTTCGCCACCGCCGACTGCGGCACGGGCGGCGCCTGCACGTTCCACACCGGCATCTGCGGCTTCCAGACGGCGTTCCCCGACGGCATCAACACGGCCTGGTTCCAGAACGGCGGCGGCGGCATATGGCACACCGGCGATGGCGATCCGGCCACGCCGTCCGCGACCGCCAACGCCTGCGACAACCACCCGTTCCCGAACGACCCGTTGACCCCGAACTTCCAGGAGGTCATCTTCGACGTCCTGACGTCGCCAATCGTCGCGAAAGTGCACCAGGTCAACGACAGCCGCGGCTTCCCGTACACCGTGGAGTTCCAGCGCGTCGGGTTCAACATGAACATCCAGACGACGACCTACTCGGGCGGCAGCATCGACCTGGACAACGACATCGACAGCGACGCCAGGAACTGCCTGCTCTGCTCGTACCTGTACACCCGCTTCCCGGACATCTACTCGCTGGCGGTCTTCCAGCAATACAACCAGGGGATCGATCCGCTGAGCCCGGTGCCGCAGAGGACCTTCGGGCCGCTGACCGACCCGGACAACTCGTTCGCCCAGAACCGGGTGATCAACGGGGACGAGACCGGGTTCACCGGCTTCACGACCAACACGAACCTGAACAGCTCCAGCCCGATCCCGGTGGCGCCGGCCGACTTCACGCCGTTCCCGCGGCCGAACGGGCCGCAAGTCTGCGCGCCGGGATGCACCAATCCGGCGATCTGCTGCGAGCAGAACACGGTGGCCGGTCCGGAGCGCAACTTCGACATGAGCCTCCTGGACTACAACGACGGGCTCATCGTCATGAGCCTCGGCCCCGGCCAGAACGAGCCGTCCGGCGCGTTTTCCCCGGGGGAAGCCCGGAACCGCTGGCAGATGGGCCTCGGGTTCTGGGCCCAGGAGCAGGGCGCCACCACCACCGACTACGGCATCGGATTCGACGATCCGGTCCTGGAGTGGGACGAGGTGCACCCCGTGGACGAAAGCGCCTTCGTCCCGGCCCACTCGCCGGCCTGCAGCCGCTTCGGCGGCGCCGGCCAGCCGGGGGGGCAGCCGTGCGCCACGCTCACGGTCGACCGCCTCAACCTGTACGAGTGCAACGACACGGTCGAGATCACGGTCGACGACCCGCGCCGCTCCGCCCAGACGAGCGTCACGGTGTTCGGCGTCACCGACACCGACAACGTCGCGGTGCCGACCGGCGTGGTGCAGGCCAAGCACCCGCGCAAGTCGTTCTCCATCCCGGCGGTGGCCGGCCAGCCCGGCCTGTTCCGCGGCAACGTCACCATCGGGTCTTTGTTCGACAATCCGGACGTGCTGGTGGCGAGCGTCATCGACGCGAACATGACGTTCTACTACCTCGACCCCGAGTGCGACGGCGACGCCGACACCGCGGTGGGCGAGAACTCCTTCAGCAACCTGGACAACGACGGCATCCCGGCCCCGCCCCTCGGCACGGACAACTGCCCGTTCGACTACAACCCGCTGCAGGAGGACGGCGACGGCGACGGCAGCGGCGAGCTGTGCGACAACTGCCCCGGCGTGGCCAACTCGAGCCAGCTCGACTCGGACGCCGACGGCGTGGGCGATGCCTGCGACTTCGACGACGTCGACTTCGACGGGCGCGTGAACTCGATCGACAACTGCCCGGACGTCTACAACCCGGCGCAGGTGCCGGCGAGCGCCGGCGGCACGACCCGCGGCCAGGCCTGCGTCGGCTCGGGCGACCGGGACTCTGACGGCGTGCAGGACCGGCTGGACAACTGCGTCCGCAGCGCCAACGCGACCCAGGCCGACTCGGATCTCGACGGCCTCGGCGACGCCTGCGACGGCGACTGCCTCAACCCGCGTCCGGCGCTTCTGGCGGTCGGATCGTGCAGCCTGATCAGCGAGACCTCATGCGCTTCGGACGCCGGCTGCCCGGCGGTCGGCAACTGCAGCGTCAACACGGCGATCCTGTGCGCCGTGAACGCCGACTGCGGGCCGCAGCAGACCTGCGTGAACCAGCAGCCGCAGACCTGTCAGCGCCTGGGCGTCATCAACGACAACGACTGCGGCACGGTGCAGGACGACGCCGACGGCGACAGCGTGACGGACAGCGTCGACAACTGCCCCAACATCAGCAACCCGGCGATCATCGCAGGGACGAACCGCCAGCTCGACATCGACCAGGACGGCCGCGGAGATGTCTGCGATCCGCCGCAGACCGTGGACGACGACAACAACGGCATCCCGGACGACGCGGTGACCTTCAACACCGTCGTGTCGTGCAAGAAGCTGGCCCTGCCGGCGATCGTCGTGCTGTCGACGAGCGTGCACGACACCAACGGCGACCTCGACGTGTTCGCCGACGCCGGCGAGATCGGCCGGATGTCGGTGATCGTGAAGAACAACAGCGCGATCAACCTGTCGGGGGTGAACCTGATCCTGGGATCGTCCGATGCGGACATCGCCTGCATCACCAAGGGCACGATCATCATCCCGTCGCTCCCCGCGGGCGCGACGGTCGACACAGCCAGCAC
>JACOUZ010000251.1 GCA_016177515.1 Acidobacteriota bacterium | reverse complement strand
TTGTAGGTGATGAGCCTCTTGCCGTACTCCGAGTTGCCGGCCGGATCAATCGCCTCGACGGTGATCAGGTTCACGCCTTCCTTCAGCGCCAGCGGGAAGACGAAGGTGCCGTCCTCGCCGACCTTGACCTTCTGCCCGTTGACCTTGACCCGCGCCTCCCGCTCGGTCCTGCCCTTGAGATCGACGCTCGGCGACGGCGACACGAACATCTCCGGCGGCGACAGGATCGACAGGGGCGGCGGCGATTCGTCGAAGACGGTCTTGACCGATCGGACGGCGCTGTACGGTCCGGCGAAGCCGTCGCCGTCCTGCGCCCGGACGCGCCAGTAGTACGTCCCGGGCTGCTGGACGCGCACCCGGAAGGACGTGCCCCCGACCTTCTCGTCGGCGAAGACGCGCCTGAACGACGGCTCCGTCGCCACGACCAGGCGGTAGGCGCGGGCGCGATCGGCCGGGCTCCACTTCAATTCAACCTGGCGCATCCGTTTCGCGAAGGCGTAGGTCGCCCCGTCGTCGGGAAAGATCGGGTTGGGGCTCCCCGGCAGGAGGCGGGGCGCGAGGATTCCGGTGTCCGTGACCCGCGTCACCATCTTCTCCTTCAGGACGACCTCGCCGCCGCGCGGACCCTTGATCCGGAGCGACCCGGAGAGCGCCGACACACCGGTCGACTGGTCGGGCAAGGTGCGCAGCGCCACGCGCGTCTTCTCGCCCGCCCCGCCCGCTGCCGGGACCGGGCGGATGGTGATCTGCCGTCTGGCGGCGGCCACCCGGATTGCCTTCGCCTGCTCGGCGGCCGGTTTCGACGCCAGGCTGTCCAGAAAGTCGCTCGACAGGAGCGCCAGCGAGATCTCCGACTCCCCCGCGCCCCCGGGCCGCGGCTTGATGATCACCAGGGCGTTCTGGTCCACTTCGAGCAGATCGTCGGGGCCGAACGCGATGGTGGCGGACGACCGATCGAAGGTGCGCACCGCGTCGTCCTCGTACAGGGGCATCGGCTGCCGGGCGTCCTCCCAGGCGAGGTCGGAGGCCCGCCTGGACTTCACCGACCGCTCGATGCCCACCAGGGTCGCGACCGCGCCGGCGGGCGCAGGGGACGGCCGGGGCTCGGGCTCGCCCGTCAGGACCGGCGGCGGCAGCTCGACCGGGGCCGGCGTCACCGCCGGCGCGGGGAGAGGGGCCTTCCCGGGGGGGCGCAACCCGGGCAGGACGTCCCGGTACAGGTAGATCCCCCCCGCGGCGAGCGCGGCCAGAACCAGCACGATCAGAAGAAACCGCGTGCCCTTCCTTGCTCCCTCTCCCACGTCAGCCTCGCGAGCGCACCCCGGCGCGTCTCAGTACTTGCCCTGGATGCGGAAGAAGTACCCCTTGGCGGAGTAGTCGTTGGCCGAGAACTCGTTGTCGGTGAACTCCGTGAAGTTGTAGCCGATGCCGAGCCTCAGGTGCCCGAAGAACAGGCGGTTCACCTCGAAGAGGAACCCGTCGGACGCGTTGTCGCCCCCCTCGTCCATCATCAGGGTGCGGTACTCGAGCGCCGCGTCCCAGGTGTCGCTCAGGTGATAGTTGAAGCGGTTGATCCAGAGCCTGAGGCGGCTCTTCAGATCCGTGACGACCGACTGGTCGATGGCGCGGTCGCGGATGGCGTACTTCTCCGCCAGCGACAGGCGGCGGTGCAGATCGACGACCGTCTGCAGCGACAGGACCCGGTCGGTCTTCTTCTCCGGCGTCGCCACCTGGACGGCCGGCGGCAGGTTCTGCACCTCGGTGTAGCGCGCCAGGACCTGGATCCAGTCGTAGGCCACCGGCCGGTAGGCCACGCCGGCGCTCTGCTCGCGGAAGACGGTCACGTCGGTGTCCGTGAGGTTGTCGGTCGTGACGCCGTAATTGAAGCGGCCGAGGATCGTGAAGTCTCTCGAAAGCTTCATCTCGACCGCGGTGCCGGCCAGCCACTGATCGCGATCGATCGCCGGGGACGGCGGTCCGGGCGAGGGGGCCTCGTCGTGGCGCAGCTCGAGCTTCGAGAACACCTTGATCAGGGCGTGGGCGAAAGAGGCGTGCACCGAGGCCGCCTGGCGGATCGTGTCGGGGCCCGCAAGGGCGCCGTCCAGGCGCGTGCGCTCGACGTTGATGCCGGTCGTGAAGCGCTCGCTCAGCCGCGTGTTCATCCCGACCACCGTGCTGGTGCTGATCTCCCGGTCGCTGTTCTTGAACTGCTCTTCGGTGTACAGGCGCGTGCGGTCGCCCAGGGAGGTGGCCGCCCCCGCCGTCAGCGTCCCGGTCATGACGCCGGCGTGATCGGGCGACAGCGTGTAGGTGCCGTACAGCAGCGTGCGCTCGTCCACCCTGGTGGTCAGTCCGAGCAGGGCGCCGTCCCCCTGCTCGCCGTTGATCAGCTCGCCCTTCACGGTGACCTTCGGCGACACCTGGGCGTCGACGCCGATCGCCGCCTGGCGCTTCACGCCCGCGGTCGCGGGCGATCCGCCGGCCTCCTGCAGGAAGTCGTCCTGGAAGCGCGTGTAGAAATCGAGCTTCGCCGTCGGCCGGTAGTCGAGGCGCAGGGCGCCGATGCCCTCGGCGGCGTCGGGCGAGGCCAGGTTGTCGGTCGAGCGGTAGCGCGCCTCGACGGTCGCCCCGAACCTGCCGAACGCCTGCCGGTACTGCAGCGTCGAGGTCCGGATGGTCGCTAGACCGGTCACGTCCTTGTGGTCAACGAGCAGGCTCAACGCCCCGGTCTTGCCCATCGCAAACCCGAGCGTCACGCCCGCCTGGTCGCTTTCATCCTGCGCCACCGTGAACGACGAGGAGAAGCCGCGGTCGAGGTGCCGAAAGTACCCGGTCGCCTTCACCGGGCCCTTGCCGGCGGCGAGCTCGAGCTTGTACGCCTGCGCCTTCCGGCTGCCGAACGGCACGCTCTTCTGTCCGAAGCTCAGGCCGCCGTCCGTCGAGAGGAACTGCGGCAGGGCCTCGTTCTGGCTCTGGCTGAACTCCGCGGTGGCCCGCGTCGAGTCGGACAAACGCACCGTCACGTCCCCGCCCTCCAGGGAGTAGGTGCCGGCCGGGCGCTCCTCCTGGATGTAGGTCGCGCCCACGCTGAGCTTCTCGCCGAGCGCCGCCCTGGCGCGCCCCCCGTAGGTGTTGACGTCGACCCCCGCACCCGGCACGTCGGTGAACTCATAGTCCACGATCACGAAGACCGGGTTGCCGTTCAGGATCCCGTCGCTGATGATGGTCGAGGTATCGGCCACCGACGAGACGGGAGCGCGGAACAGGACCCGGCCCTCCGCGTAGTCAATCTCGTAATCAACGTAGTTCCTGCGGGTTACGTTGGCAACCGGAATGCCGGTGATCTTGTCCCGGACCTCCAGGCGCACTTTCTCCGACCCCGGAACGACCCCCTTGTTGCGGAGGAAGAAGAGCGATCCGCCCGTCCCCGTGAACTCGTCGTGGGCCGCCCGCGTCTCGGGAACGGCGGCGAACACCACGGCCTGGCCGAGCGGCTGGCCGTCCTTGCTCCTGGACACGCTCTTCTGCCGTAGGGCGCCTCGAGCAGGACATAGAAGCGTCCCTGGCTGTTGGTGTCGTCGTAGGTGCGGCTGCCGTCGCCGTAGACGGGGTAGAAGGAATCGGGATCCAGGTTGCGGAAGAACGAGCGGTTGTCGCGATCTCCCAGGCGCGAGCCGGCCTCCGAGAGCCTGCCCTCGCCGGTGTCCATGGAGGCGGTGATCAGGTACTTGCCCTGGATCCGCCCCTTCAGGTAGAAGGCGGCGCGCCCGTCGACGGAGAGGTCGTCCCGGAACTTCTCCGGCGCCTCGCCCTCGGCGGTGATCTTGCCGACCGTGGCGTCGCCCAGGGCCACCAGGAAGATGTAGTTGCTGCGCACCTCGATCGGCACCCCGACCCGCCCTTCGGTGCTGTCCGGCATCGAGACCACGACGTCGATGACCGACGGGCCCTCGGGCAGCCGGATCGTCCCCGCGAAGGCGCCGTTCGGGAGGACCGGCATCCGCCACTTGTTGATGGTCACGGTGGCCTTCGCCGGTGCGGTGCCGCGCACGAACAGGCCCGGGCTCGACAGGACGGCGCCGCGCGGCGGCAGGTCGATGGTGAACTGGGGCACCGGCTTGCGCACGGTGATCAGGTCGAGGTTCTTGTCGACGCCGCTCAGGTTGACCGCCAGGTTGAGCAGGCTGGTGGTGCCGTTCGGCGCCACCGCGACGGCTCCGAAGGTGTTCTCGCCGATCGCCAGGGGCAGATCGGTGCGGAACTCGCCGGACGGGCCCACCGGCACCGCTTCGCCGTCCAGAAACACCTGGTTCCCGGGGTCCGTCCGCCCGCGCACCCGGATCTTGATCGTCGGGTAACGCGGTCCCTGGGCCGAGGGCTGCGGCTGCATCAGCCTGATCACATCCTCGCGCTTGCCGATCTCCAGCTTCACGTCGGTCGTCGGCTCGAGGATGGTGATCGTCGGCAGCATCACGGTGGTCGCGGCGACGCCTCCGTCCTCGGTCTTGATGCCGACGTAGACGCGGCCGCGGTCCTTGACCGGGTCGACCACGGTGCGGAACGATCCGTCCTCGTCGGTCGGGATGGTCCTGCCGTTCACCACCACCTCGCGCTCGCCGGTTCCGCCGGACTCCGCGTAGGTCCGCGCCACCTCGGTGTCCTCGAGCAGGGCCTTGATCTCGACGCGGCGATTGCGCGCCCGGCCGGCGGGCGTGCTGTTCGGGGCCACCGGGCTCGCGGCGCCCCGGCCCTCGCTGATGAGGCGCGCGCCGTCGATCCCCGCCGCCACCAGGTAGGCCTTCACCGCCTCGGCGCGCATCAGCGACAGGCGGGAGTTCCAGTCGGGGGCGCCGGTGTTGTCGGTGTGCCCGCGGACCACCACCTTCTCGTCCGGATGCTTTTTCAGGGTCTGGGTCACCTCCGCCAGAATCGCCATGGCGCCCTGGTTCAGGATGGCGGTGTTGGTCTCGAACGAGGCGCCGGTCAGCTCGAACGAGATGGCGTTGGTCCGGTTCACCCCGAACAGGCGCAGGGGGCTCTTCGAGAGCGATCCGTCGGCGAACTCGATCGTCAGCTGGTACTGGTAGATCGAGCCGCCCTTCACCAGGGCGCCCGCCGCGTCCTTGCCGTCCCAGGTGATCCGGGTGGTCTTCCCTTCGGTTCCCCGGAAGCCCCGGATGCGCCGCATCTCGGAATCGAAGATCTCGAACACCCACTCCCTGACGGAGCGCTCCGCCGGGTAGGCGATGCGGAACACCGCCGGCTTCTCCAGGCGGCCGTTGAGGATCCGGAGGTTCCGCTCCAGGCTCATGACGTCCATCTTGACGCGCGTCTTCGGCAGCCGGGCCGCAACACCGTTCACCACGGCCGTCATGTCGTCGAGGTTCCCGATCACCTCGGCCTGGGCCTGGACCTTCTCCTCGGTGACCGCGATCCCGTACGTCCCGGGCCGGCCCTGCCTGATGGTCGTGGGGGGCTTGATCCGGGCGGCGAAATTCACCTTCGCGAGCAGACCCGGCGTCAGGGTCACCGTCCGGGCTTCCGGGAGCGTCATCCCGTCGTGGGGCGGCAGGGTGTGGACGTTGATCTTGACCAGCCGGTTGCCCGGGCGGACCGCCGCGATGTGGTACATGCCGTTGCCGTCGGTGACCGCGTAGACGCCGTCTTCCATCGCCACCATGACCCCGCCGACACCCTTCTCGCCCGCCCCCTGCACGCCGTTGCCGTCCTTGTCGTCGAACACCTTGCCGACGATCGTGCCGAGATCGAACTCCGGATCCTCCAGAAGCGCCACGGTGCCGGTCGCCGGGGCCGACAACCGCTGCGCCGCGGCATCCTGGCCCATGACCATGGTCTCGAGGTCGCCGATGAGGGCGCCGCTTCCGACCAGGGCGCGGTAGGTCAGGACGACGGTCTGCCCGGAGTTGACCACACCGATCGGGACGATCAGAGGAATCGCCGGGGACGGATCGGGCCGGGCCGCGCACGCCGGCGCGCACAGGGAGATCGTCCCCGGGACGATCTTCATCCCGACCGGCAGGCGGTCGTTCAGATCGACTCCGAGCACCGGCTCCGCCGTGGAATTGGTGATGGTCACCGTGTACAGGATGAAATCGCCTCTCTGCGCCACCGGCGTGTCCGCCGTGATCGAAATCTGCAGGACGTCGCCCAGGTAGACGGCCGCGCTCAGCGTGGGATCGTCGTCGCCCGGATCGGCCGGGTTGTTGCCCGTCTCGGCGCCGTCGTTGCGACCCGGGTCGTCCGAAATCTGGCTGATCGGGCCGGCGGCGACGAGCGTCGCCTGGTTGCTGATCACCGTGCCGCCCGGTGTGGCGGGATCCACGGTCACGCGGTAGGTCAGGGTGACCGTCGTTCCGGCCGTCACGGTGCCGACGTTCCACACCAGGCTCGGATTGCCGGAGTCGTCCGCGCCGGTCCCGGTGATCGAGCCGGTCACGTAGGTGGTGCTGCCCGGAACGGGATCGCTCACCGCGACGGAGGTGGCGTCGCCGAAGCCGGTGTTGGCGACGGCGATGGTGTATTCCAGCGCATCGCCCGGGTTGAGGCTGCCGCCGTTGAGGTCGCTGACCGTCTGGGTCGCGGCCAGGACGGGCCCGGTGGCGGTGACCGTCAGGCGGGTCGGATCGTTCGCGGCGGCCGTGGACGGATCGTCCGAAACGATGGAGAGGCCGCCGTTCGCGGTGACCGCCGCCTGGTTGCCGATGACCACCCCGCCGGCCAGCGGCGTGTCGAGCCGCACCTGGAAGGTGATGACCACATCGTCGTCGGCCCCGCCAGCGCCGTTGAGTGTGCCGACGGTCACCGTCAGGGGGTCCCCCTCCACGAGAATGTCCCCCGAGTGGTCCGAGGTCAGGCTGCCGGCCACGAGCGTGGCGTCGGCCGGGATGGCGTCCGAGAGGACGACGCCGGTCGCGTCGGCGTTCCCCGAGTTGGTAACCGTGATCGTGTAAGTGACCGTCTCGTTCTCGAACAGGAGGCCGCCGTTGTCGTCCGCCGCCGCCTTCGTCGCGCCCAGGACCGGCGCCGACGCCACGGTTCTGGACGTGGAGTCGCCGGGGGCCGGGGTCGACGGATCGTCGCTGACGATGCTGATGCCGCCGTTCGCCGTGACGGCCGCCTGGTTGGCGATCACGGTGCCGTTCGCCAGCGGGCTCGCGAGGAGAACCTGGAACGTGACGACCACGTCGTTGTCGGCTCCGCCCGCGCCGGTCAGGGTCCCGATGGAGACCGCCAGCGGGTTTCCTTCCACCCTGACATCGGCCGGATCGTCCGACGTCAGGCTGCCGGGCACGAGCGTCGTGTTGGCCGGGATGGCGTCCGACAGGCTGACGCCGGTCGCGTCGTCATTGCCCGAGTTGGTCACCGTGATGGTGTAGGTCACGGCGTCGCCCGGCTGCAGGGCGCCGCCGTTGTTGTCGGTGAACGCTTTGGCCGCCGACAGGCTGGCGGAGGATGAAACGGTGTGGGTCACCGGCGGGCCTGCCGAGGCCGGCGTCTCGTTGGAGTCGATGCCGTACGCGGCATTGGTGATCAGGGTGCCGTTTGGCAGCGGGCTCGCCACCTGCACCTCGAGCTGCACCGACCCCGAAGCGCCGGCCGCCAGCGCCCCGAGGCTCCAGGTCACCACGCCTCCCGCCAGACTCCCGCCCCCCGTCGCCGAGACGAAGGTCGTGTTGGCCGGGACCGTGTCCGTGATCACCACGCCCGTGGCCGCATCCGTGCCGCTGTTGCCGTAGGAC
>JACOUZ010000242.1 GCA_016177515.1 Acidobacteriota bacterium | reverse complement strand
GCCCGGGCGACCAGCTCTTTCCCGGTGCCGCTCTCGCCGCGAATCAGGACGGGCAGGCCGCTGGTGACGACGCGGGACAGAAGCGCGAACAGGTCGCGCATCCTGGGGCTTCTGCCGATGATGTTCTCGTAGCCTTAGCGCTCCTGCACGGCCTGCCTCAGATACCGGTTCTCCTGCCGGGTCTGCTCGTACAGGCGGGCGTTCTCGATGGCGATGGCCGCATGGTTGGCGAACGCCTCCAGGAAGCGCAGGTCGTCCTCCGAGAAGATCACGCCGGGCTTTCTGGAGTCCACGTACACGGTCCCGATGATGCGGTTCTTCTGCCTCAGGGGGACGCACAAAAGCGAGCGGATGTGGTAGATGGAGACGCTGCGGAATTCCCTGAAGCGCTCGTCGCTGGTCGCGTCGTGGGACAGGATGGCGCGGCCGTGGCCCGCCTCCTTCAGGATGCTGCGGCTGTACTCGGTGGCGTCCTTGATCGTCTGGTGCTCGATGTTGCGCGCCACGACCATCTCCATCTCGTCGGTCTCGCTGCGATAGAGGAAGATCAGGCCGCGCTCGGCGCCGACCAGGTCGATCGCCAGGTCCATCACCTTGTTCAGAAGCTCCTTGAGATCGAGGATGGAGTTGATGATCTGGGTGATCTGGTAGATGGTGGTCAGCATCCTGACCGGGTCGCCCTTGAAGGACGGCGCCTCCGCTTTCGGGCCGGCCGGGGCGATCCCGGCGTCGCCGGCGCTCGAGATCAATGCCTGCCGTGCCTCTTCGCTCTCGTAGTCCTTGCGCATGGCTGGGTCTTCGATCTCCGAGGCAATCTGCCGGATGAGGTCGCGGGCGGCATTATAGAAGCGGCTCGCGTCGTCAGGCAATCTTTTCGCCGCCAGCAGATCGCCCATCAACGCGTTGAGCCGCCACTGCAGCTCGCGCATGCCGGCCTTGTCCGCGGCCAGGAGTCCGGCGCGCGCCTCGCGTTCGGCGTCGGCCGGCCTGCCGAGCGCCAGGGCACAGCGGCCCAGGGTCAGGTGGAGCTGGATGCGCTCGTGGAACCGCAGGGGCCGCACGTCGAGGCGCGTCAGGGCGCGGGTGGTCGCGTTCATCCCCTTGCGGTCCCCGCGGCGCGCAGCCGCCAGGGCCTGCACGTTGAGCGCGCGCCAGCAGATCCGCCGGTGGTCGATGGCGCGGCCGATCTGAAGCGCTTCGCTGGCGGAGTCCTCGGCGGCCTGGAGCGCCCCTTCCTGCAAGAGGTCGCCCGCGAGAGCGGCGAGGTGAAACCCCTGCTGGACACGCGAGCCGGATTTCCTCGCCAGGGCCAGACCCTCGCGGTGGAGCTCCTTGGCCTCCCGGAAGCGGCCCAGGTCCAGGTGCGCGCCTCCGAGCAGGTCGAGCACCGGCAAAAGGCCCTGGGAGTCGCCGATCTCCCGGTAGGCGGCGAGCGCCTCCTCGAGGGAGCGCACGCCCCGATCGAAGAGTCCCCTCTGTGAGTTGAAGGCGCCGAGGTTTTCCTGGCAGTGGAGGTTCGATTCCAGGTTGAAGTGGTCGCGCGACCAGGCGAACGCCTCCTCCATGGCGGCGATGGCCCCCCGGAGGTCGCCGGTCTCGTACCGCGCGCAGCCCAGGTTGATCATGTTCCGGTGCGCGCCGCGGGCGAAACCGTGCTTGCGGGCTGCCGCGACGGCCTCTTCCACGAAGCCCAGCGCCTTCCCGGCCTCTCCCATGCCCAGGTGATTCAGGGCCGCGCTGCTCAGGACGACGATCCGCCCGCGGACGTCTCCGATGGCCCCGGCGATCGAAAGCGCCTGGTCGAAGTACTCGAGCGCCTCGGAGTGATCGCCGTGCGTGGCGCACAGAGTGCCGAGGGCGTTCAGGCTCAGGACCTCGTCGTGCCGGGCCTCCTGCGTGCGGATGAGAGCCAGGCCGCGGCGGCCCGCCTCCAGGGCGCCGGCGTAGTCGCCGAGGAATCCGGAGGCCCAGGAAACCTCGCGGAGTCCCTTCGCTTCGTGCAGGACGTCGCCGGCCCCGCGGGCTTCTTCGCAGAGCGCGCGGGCGGTGCGCAGCGCCCCCTCGTGGTCGTGCAGATCATTGGACTGGGCGAAGGCGATCAGGAACAGGGCGTGGAGACGGCGGGCGCTGTCGCTCGGGAGCAGGAATCGCATGGCCTGCTCGAGGAACTGCACGTGGCGCTGGGGATAGTAGAGCGCGTCCGCCTTGGCGCCCGCGCGCAGGCAGTAATCGGCGGCGCGCGCCCTGGCGCCGGCCGCTGCGTCGCCGGCTGCGCCCTCGTCGCCGGCCGCGCCGTCCCCGCCGGCGGCTGACGTGAAGTGGTGCGCCAGCTCCTCGACGACGGAGTCGAGATCCCCGGCGTGGGCCGTTTCGATCGCGGTGCCGACGGCGAAGTGCAGGGCAAGGCGCCGGTTCTCGGTGATTCCCTTGTAGATCGACTCGCGGATGCGGCTGTGAGCCAGCCCGGCGAGCCTCCCCCCGTCGCTCGCGGTCTCCAGCGTCACGAGCCGAAGGCGCGCGAGCGCTTCGATCGCCACGATGACCCGGGAGTGATCGAGGCCCGCCGCCG
>JACOUZ010000241.1 GCA_016177515.1 Acidobacteriota bacterium | reverse complement strand
GTGGATATCACCCAGGAAGTCTGCGTCCGGACCGGGATCGTCAACGCCGGCAACTGCTCGACGATCAACGACGACGGTGACGTGGACAAGGTGCCCGACTCGTTGGACAACTGTCCCAACACCTACAACCCGGCCGCGATCGTGGGCACCAACCGCCAGCGGGACTCCGATTCGGACGGGCTGGGGGACGCCTGCGACCCGGTCGGCTCGTGGGACGACGACAACACCGGCGTTCCGGACGACGTCCTGAGCTACAACCTGGCCGGCGCCTGCCGCGCCCTGCCGCTGGCGCGCCTGATCGTCAAGGCCGCTTCCGCGGGGGACGTGGACGGCGACCGCGACATCTTCCCGGACAGCGGCGAGACGGCGCGCATCTATCTCACCCTGCAGAACGCCGGGACGTTCGACCTGACCAACGTCAACCTGAACCTGAACAGCGGCGATGCCGACATCGCCTGCATCACCCGGCCGAGCATCTTCCGGGCGCTGTTCCGGGCGGGCGAGACGCTGGTTCTCGGGTCCTCCGGCCCGGACCAGATCGCCGGCACGGCCGACGACACCGGGGACTACTTCGAGCTGGTCACCCGGCCGACGCTCCAGACCGTCTCGGGGTCGAACCCGGCGACGCTCGACCTGCAGCTCACCCTGACCTCGGCCGAATCGCTGGGGACGGCGAGCCAGGTGGCGGTGCGGCTTCTGGCCGATCTCGACATTCCGCCCGGGACGGCGCAGGTCAAGGTCCCCGGCCCGGACGGTTTCTTCGGGACGGGAGACGACGGCCTCCTGGTCGAAAACTTCGACACCGACCTGGACGGCGACGGGATGATCACGATCGCCGACCAGCCGCACGGCACGCTGAACGTCCTCAACGACACGATCGGCGTGACGGTGCGCACCACGCAGGGGGGCATCGGCGGCCTGGCCGGCATCGGCTGCGGCGGGTTCATCGTGCCTCCGGCCGATCCCGGCTGCATCATCGATCCCGACAACGAGATGGACTGGCACATCCACTGCCCTCAAGGCACCTGCCCCAACGGCGCCGGCCACATCACGCCGACGGACGGCCGCCTGGCTTACAACGGCAACAATTCCCTGCACTGGGGCTACCACTTCAACACCGCAAGCCGCCTCGACGGCGACACCGTGAAATTCCGGCAGCTGGCGGCGTTCTCGACCAATCCGATCAACCTGGCGCTGTTCACGGACCCCGGCGATCTGGTCCTGTCGTTCTTCCACATCGCCAGCATGATGAGCAACGACTCGGGGGTCAATACGAAACCCTTCAACGCCTTCGACTACGGCGACGTGCAGATCCAGGTGGACCAGAACCCCGACCCCGCCACCGATGCGTTCGGCTTCTGGGACAAACTGGTGCCGTTCGAGAACACCTACGATCACATCCCGCAGGTCTGGAGCGACTTCGGCACGACCCTGACCTATTGCCAGCTGACGCCGACCGACACCGGCACGGCGCCGCCGGCCCCCCGCGGCGTGCACGAGACTTTGTGCTGGCCGCTCGGGATCTGGTCGAACTGCGGCTGGCAGTGGGACCAGACGACGACGAAGGAATGCGCCGGCCCCGGGCAGGCCGGCAGCCAGGGGACCGGCAACTGGGTCCAGACGAAGTTCGACCTGTCGCCGTACCTGGGCCAGCGGGTCAAGATCCGCTGGATCGCCCAGTCCTGGGAATTCAGCGCCACGGCCCAGTCCTACGAGCAGGAAGGCGGCACGTGGGACAACCAGCTGGATGACGACGGCTGGTGGGTGGACGACATCCGCCTGACCGGCGCCCTGGTGAGCCAGGTCACGCCGTCGCCGGACACCAAGCCACCGCAGTCCGGCGCCTGCCCGATCACCTGCGATTCGAGCGTCGGGGATCACGGCACGACGGCGGCTCTGGTCATCCGCGACGCCAACGCCGACGGGATTTACGAGCGCGGCGAGCGCCTGACGCTCGACGCCTCCGCTTCGTCCCTGCCTGGCGGGTGCGTCGGCGGGGTGGCGCAGTTCCGCTTCCTCAGGGACGGCCAGGTGGTGCAGGACTGGACGACCAACAACGCCTTCATCGACGCGCCACTGGTCGATGCCGGCTACCAGCTCCTGGTGCGCTGCAGCGCCGACTTCCAGTGCACCGGTACTGTGGGCGTGTCGTCGATGGCGAGCGTCTATTCCGGCGACGGGGCGGACATCTTTGTTTCTCTCACGCACGGCAGCGCGGGGGCCGCGTCCCTGGCCTGGCCCGCCCGGCCGCAGCCGACGTCGGTCATCGGCTACGACGTGTTCAGAGGCACGATCACGACCGCGGCGCCGGGAGGCGGCGACCCGGCGTACGCCACGCTCGCCTGCCTGCGTCCGGACGTGCCGCAGCAGGCCCTGGGTACGACGGTCTCGGTCCTGGACGGCGCCGTCCCGGCCACGGGCCAGGGCTTCTACTACCTGGTCGGGCACAGCGCCGTCGCTACCGGGGCGCTGGACGCCCTGGGGAAGAAGAGCAACGGCACGATCATCGTGGCACCCATGGTCTGTCCGTAAAACCTTGCCCTCGCCGGCGCCACAGGGGGGTCGCCGCGCCCGGGGTGGAGGGACAAAGGCGGGACCCGCCCGGGTCCCGCCTTTTGTGTGATAGCTTCTTTCCGTGAGCCACCGCAAGGACCGCACCCTCGTGAAACTCCTCGAAGAGTGGGCCGAGGGTCCGCTTCAGGAATCCATGTCGCGCCTTCCGGAGCGCCCGGCGCGGTTCGAGACGCCGAGCGGCATCCCGATCGAAAGGCTGTACACGCCGCTCGACGTCCAGGGGATTCCCTATGCCGAGGACCTCGGGTTCCCGGGCGCCTACCCGTTCACCCGCGGCGTGCAGCCGACGATGTACAGGAGCCGCTTCTGGACCATGCGCCAGTACGCGGGCTTCGGCGACGGGCGCGAGACGAACCGCAGGCTGCGCTACCTGCTGGAACGCGGGCAAACCGGCCTGTCGGTCGCCTTCGACCTCCCGACCCAGATGGGGTACGACAGCGACCATGCCCTGGCGCAGGGGGAGGTCGGCCGGGTCGGCGTGGCCATCGACTCGATCGACGACATGCAGGCCCTCCTGGCCGAATTGCCCCTCGACCGGGTCTCGACCTCGATGACCATCAACGCCACCGCGGCGATCCTGCTGGCCCTCTACGTCGCCGTGGCCCGGGCCCGCGGCATCCCGCCGGGAAAGCTCTCCGGCACCGTGCAGAACGACGTGCTGAAGGAGTACATCGCGCGCGGCACCTACATCTACCCGCCGTCCGCCTCGCTGCGCCTCGCCACCGACCTGTTCGCCTGGTGCCGCGGCGAGCTGCCGCGCTGGAACGCCATCAGCGTCAGCGGCTACCACATCCGCGAGGCGGGATCGACCGCGGTGCAGGAAGTGGCCTTCACCTTCGCCAACGGCATCGCCTACCTGGAGGCGGCGCGCGCCGCCTCCCTCCCGGTCGAGGAGATCGCGGAGCAGATCTCGTTCTTCTTCAACGCGCACAACAACTTCCTGGAGGAGATCGCCAAGTTCCGCGCGGCGCGCCGCGTCTGGGCCCGCATCATGAAGGAGCGCTTCCACGCCCGAAGCGGGCGCGCCATGCAGATGCGCTTCCACGCCCAGACGGCCGGCTCGACCCTGACGGCGCAGGAGCCCCTGAACAACGTGGCGCGCGTCGCCGTGCAGGCGCTGGCCGCCGTCCTGGGCGGGGCGCAGAGCCTGCACACCAACGCCATGGACGAGGCGCAGGCCCTGCCGACCGAGAAGTCGGCGATCGTGGCGCTGCGCACCCAGCAGATCCTGGCCTATGAGAGCGGCGTGGCCGACACCGTCGACCCGCTCGGCGGCTCGTACGCCGTCGAGGCGCTCACCGCGGAGATCGAGAAGCGCGTGCGGGAGTATCTCGTGGCGATCGAAAGGCTCGGCGGCACGGTGAAGGCGATCGAGGCCGGGTACCAGCAGAAGGAGATCCAGGAGACCGCCTTCCGCCACCAGAAGGAGGTTGACGGCGGCGGCCGGATCATCGTCGGCGTCAACCGTTTCCACGACGAGGCCGCCGGGGAAGCCGCCGCGCCCCTGCCGCTCCAGAAGATCGATCCGCGCCTCGAGGAGGAGCAGCGCGCGCGCTTGGCTGCATTCAAGGAGCGCCGCGATCGCGCGGCGGCCCGGGCGGCCCTTCTGGCCGTCGAGGCTGCGGCCCGCGGCGGCGACAACCTCCTGCCGCGCATCCTGGCCGCGGTCGAAGCGCGCGCGACCCTGGGCGAGATCTCCGACCGGCTGCGCGCCGTATTCGGAACCTACCGGCCGGCCGTCGTCTGACAGGCGGCGGCCCGGGGGCCGCCGGACCCGGGAGCCTGTCCGAGTGTCCGGCCGGGCCGCGCGAGGGGACGCCGTGCCGAGCATCCTCGAAGTCGAAGACCTGTCGACGCATTTCCGGACGGACGCGGGGGAGGTGCGCGCCGTCGATCACGTCTCCTTTCGCGTGGACGAAGGGGAAACGCTCGGACTGGTCGGCGAGTCGGGCTGCGGCAAGAGCATCACCGCCCTGTCGCTCCTGCGCCTGGTCCCGTCCCCGGGGCGGATCGTCTCCGGCCGCATCGTCTACAGGGGAACCGACCTGATGCCCCTCCCCGAGAAGAAGATGCGGCGCTACCGGGGCCGCGAGATCGCCCTGATCTTCCAGGAGCCGTCCACCGCCCTCAACCCGGTGTTCACCATCGGCTACCAGATCGCCGAGGGGCTGATCGTCCACAAGATGATGAAGAAGAAGGAGGCGCTGCGCGAGGCGGTCCGCCTGATGCACGTGGCGCGCATCCCCGACGCGGAGCGCCGCGCCCGCGAGTACCCGCACCAGCTGTCCGGCGGGACGCGCCAGCGCGTCCTGATCGCCATGGCGCTGGCCTGCCGCCCGTCGCTCCTAGTGGCCGACGAGCCCACGACGGCGCTCGACGTCACCATCCAGGCCGAGATCCTCGATCTGCTGCGCCGCCTCAAGGAGGAGTTCCGCCTGTCGCTCATCCTGATCACGCACAACCTCGGGGTGATCGCCGAGACCGCCGACCGGATCGCCGTCATGTACGCCGGGCGCATCGTCGAGGAGGCGGGGGCGGCCGATCTGTTCGCCTCTCCCCTGCACCCGTACACGCAGGCCCTGCTGCGATCGGTGCCGCGGCTCGGCGAGGCCGGATCGCCTCCGGCAGGCGGCCGGAAGAAGCGCCTGCCGGCGATCGACGGGAGCGTGCCCGACCTGCTCCGCCTGCCTCCCGGCTGCGCCTTCCACCCGCGCTGCCCCGACGTCATGCCGGAGTGCCGCGAGCGCGTGCCGCGCTTCCTGCCGCTCGGCGCGTCGGGGACGTTGCCGGCCGCCGCCCCCCGGCCGGCGGCGAGGGCGGCCGCCGCGCCCGGGAGCACGGGCGCCGTCGCCTGCTTCAAGCACCACGATCCGGAGGGGCGGCCGCGATGAGGCCGGCCGGTGGACCGGGCGCGGCGCCCCCCGGCGGCGGACCGCTCCTGGAGGTCCGCGAGCTCACGAAGCACTTCCCGATCCGCCGGGGCCTCTTCTCGGGCGTCTCCGGCTGGGTGCGGGCAGTGGACGGCGTGTCGCTTTCGATCGCCCCCGGAGAGACGCTGGCGCTGGTCGGCGAGTCGGGGAGCGGCAAGACCACCACCGGGCGCTGCATCCTGCGGTTGATCGAGCCGACCTCGGGGGCGGTGCGCTTCGACGGCGCCAATCTCCTGGCCCTGCCGCCGCGCGCCATGCGCAGGATGCGGCGCCGGATCCAGGTCATCTTCCAGGACCCGTACGGATCGCTCAACCCGCGCATGCGGGCCGGGACCATCGTGCGCGAGCCGCTCGACATCCACCGCATCGGGGCGAGCCGCAGGGAGCGCGACGAGCGGGTGGCGGCGCTCCTGCGGCGGGTCGGGCTCGACCCCGCCATGCGCGACCGCTACCCGCACGAGTTCTCGGGAGGGCAGAGGCAGCGCATCGGCGTGGCGCGGGCCCTGGCCCTGCAGCCGCGCCTCATCGTGGCGGACGAGCCGGTGTCGGCGCTCGACGTCTCCGTGCAGGCGCAGGTGATCAATCTTCTGATGGACCTGCAGGAGGAGTTCGGCATCGCCTACCTGTTCATCGCGCACGACCTGGCGGTGGTCGAGCGCATCGCCGACCGCGTGGCGGTCATGTACCTGGGCCTTATCGTCGAGTCGGGAACGAGGGAGGAGATTTTCAAGAACCCCCTTCATCCGTATACTAGGGCGCTCCTGCAGGCGATCCCGATCCCCGACCCGGCCAGGGCCAGGGAGCGGCAGGTGCTGCGCGGCGATCCTCCGTCCCCCGCGCAGCCGCCGCCCGGCTGCCGGTTTCATCCGCGCTGTCCGAGCGCGTTCGAGCCTTGCGCCCGGGTCGAGCCGGCCCTGATGGAAGTGGCGCCGGGACACCGGGTGGCCTGCCACCTGTATCCCGGGGAGGGGGGAGCGGGCGGCTCGTGAGCGCGCCCGGTCGGGCGGGTGGATGGCCCGGCGGGCGGACGGCCCGGCCGGAGGATGACGCGGGGGAACTTGTCCGCCCCGGAATGCGTATAGACGTCCATCAGGCGGTACGGCAACCGGCATTCGCGGCAGGGGGAGGATCCGTTCCTCCCCCCTGATGTGAAATGAGACGTCCAATCGAGGTGATGGGATGACACGACGCGTGGCGCGCCCGACGATGGCCCTGGTGATGCTGGCAACCCTTCTGCCCTCCCTGGCGGCGCCCGGGGCGCTGGCCCAGGAGCCGCCGGCCACTCCCCCCCCCGGCGCTCCGGGAGGGACGGTGGATCAGGAGACCGCCTCCGGACCGGCCTACGTCCTGTCGCTCGAGGATGCGACCAGGGCCGCCCTGGAGAACAACCTCGACATCGTGGTGCGTGCCTACGACCCGCTCCGGAGCGAGGCCCAGGTGATCGTCGCGGAGGCGAACCTCGATCCGCTTCTCAACGGAACCGCGACCAGCAGCAACACGCAGCGCCCGTCCCCATCGGCCTTCGTCAGGTCGAGCCGAACCCATGACTTTCTCACCTCGTTCGTGGACCCGCTCCTCACCGGCGGCCGCTACCAGGTCGATCTGGAGGCCTTCGACAACACGGCGGAGACGATCTTCAATCCCAGCACGAAGGAGTTCGACACCTCCTGGAAGGTCAGCATCACGCAGCCCCTGCTGCGGAACCTCGGGCCCAGGACGGCCAGGACGTTCATCGTGGCGGCCCGCAACACGCTGGGGATCAGCCAGTCCCGGTTCCGCCAGACTGTCATCGACACGCTGTCGGCGGCCGAGAAGGCGTACTGGGACCTGAATTTCGCCCTCATGAACCTGAAGACCAGCCAGGCGGCGCTGCAGCTCGCGCTGGACTTCCTCGAGCAGAATCGGATCAAGGTCAGGGTGGGGACGCTCGCGCCGATCGAGATCACCCAGGCCGAGGCCCAGGTGGCCGACCGGGAGGAAGCAGTGATCGTCGCCGAGAACCTGGTAAGGACAGCCGAAGACAGCCTGCGCCGCGTGATGAACGTGCCGCAAGACTCCCCGGTGTGGTCGCAGCCGATCGAGCCAAGCGACCCGCTGCCCCTGGTCGAGCAGTCACCGGACATGGAAGAATCCGTGTCCTCCGCCCAGCAGCATCGCCCCGATCTGGAGCAGGCGCGGCTCGACCTGAAGACCAGGGAGAACGACCTTGCCTTCCGGCGCAACCAGAAACGCTGGGGCCTGGACCTGAAGGGGGAGTATGGCAAGATCGGGATCGGACAGGAGGTGCCTGACGTCCTGGTCGTCTGCAACGTCACGGAACCGGACACCGGCTTCTGTCTTGATTCCACGACGACGCCGACGGGGGGAACCTTGGTGCACGGGTCATACGGCGATTCGCTGGACGACCTGCGGCGGGGCGCCAACCTGGACTGGAGGGTGTCGCTGACTCTCGGGATCCCGATCGGGAACCGGCAGGCGATGGCCAATTACACCGACTCGCAATACGCCCTGACCCAGGCGCAGAGGAATCTGGAGGCGCTGGAGCTTTCGGCCCGGGTGCAGGTGCGGGACGCCGTGCGCGCCGTTCAGACGACCCTGAAGCGCGTCAAATCGGCCCAGGTGAATGTCCGCCTGCAGAGGGAGAAGCTCTCCGCCGAACAGAAGAAGTTCGAGAATGGCATGAGCACATCCTTCCAGGTGCTGCAGTTCCAGACCGACCTGTTCCAGGCCCAGAGCCGGGAGAATCTGGCGCTGGTCGATTACAACAAGGCGCAGGTGGAGCTGGAACGGGTCCAGGGGACGCTCCTGGATGCCAGAAACATGGCGATGCCGGACCAGGATTCCAGGAGGAAGATGCCGTTCCATCCGAAGGGCGGGCTGCCCGACGCCACCGCCGTCGTCTCGGAGGCGCGCCTGTCGGAGTCGGTCAGGCTCCCCCGCGATTTCATGTTCGACGGCCGCCGGCTGGTGGCCAGGGGGGGCCAGTCGCTGGCTCCATGAGCCGGCCGGCCGGGGCTCGACCCGGAACGGCAGCGCGCGTCCGGCTCCTCCCCCTCGGTCTGGCCGGCCTGCTGCCGGCCTTCCTGGCAGGCTGCGGCACCGGCGGCATGCCGAACGTCCTCCTGGTCGTGATCGACACCGGGAGGGCCGACCGTTTCACGTTCAACGGCTACGCGCGCCAGACCTCGCCAGAAATCGCGATCCTGGCCTCGGAGGGGGCCGTCTATGAACAGGCCCGGACCCCGGCCCCCTGGACCCTTCCAGCCCACGCCAGCCTGTTCACCGGATTGTTCCCGTCCTCCCATGGGGCCGATTCGGGGCATCTGGTTTTGGATGACCGGTCCCGTACCCTGGCCGAGGCCTTCAAGGACGCCGGTTACCGTACCGTGGCCTATGCCGCCAACCCCTGGGTCGGCCGCCAGTACGGCCTCGACCGGGGATTCGACGGCTATGAAGAGCTCTGGAAGGGGATCCCGGCCGACAATCCGGATGCCGGCGCCGCCCGGGTGAACGCCCGGGTCGAGAGATGGCTCGAGTGGCGCCGGGACACCCCCGCCGCGCGCGAGCAGCCGTTCTTCATGTTCCTCAACTACCTCGAGCCGCACCTGCCGTACGATCCCCCCGAGCCGGAACGCTCCCGCCTGCTGTCGCCGGGGACGGATCCCCGGGCCGTGGAGAGGCTGCGCCGCTTCAAGCATCCCGATGAGGTCAGGTTCGTCCTCGGCCTCGGCGGCCTCGAGCCGGGAGACCTCGCAGTCCTGTCCGACCTGTACGACGGAGAGATCGCGTACGTCGACCGCCGGGTCGGTGAGCTGGCCCGCTTCCTGAGGCAGGAGGAAATCCTGGACGACACCGTGCTCGTGATCACGTCCGACCACGGCGAGGCGATAGGCGATCACGGTTTCCTGGACCACAAAATGAACCTCTACGAGGAGCTCCTGCGCATCCCCCTCGTCGTGCGCTATCCAAAGGC
>JACOUZ010000240.1 GCA_016177515.1 Acidobacteriota bacterium | reverse complement strand
CCACTCGCCCGCGGGGCCGAGCGCGGCCTGGGACTTGGGGCCGTCCGCTTCCAGCTCCGCGATGTCGCGCTCCTTCTGGCGGATCTCCACCAGGCTCCGGTCGAAGGTGTCGACGGCGGCGGCGTGAGCCGCGGCCATCTCCAGCCTCTTGATTTTTTCCTGCAGGAGCGTGATCTCGATGTTGCGCTCCTCCACCTCGATCTCCGCCTCGCGCAGGTGCTTGCGCAGGAACTGGATCTCGCGGACGGCGCGCGACCGCAGGGTCTGGTAGCGGTCCTCGGCCTGGCGCAGGTCCTCCTCTTTCGTTTCCGCGGCGGCCTTGTACTCCAGAAGCTTCTGGCCCCCGGCCCGGATCATCCCGTATTGCACGAGGATCTGCTCGTGTTTCATGAGCAGATCGTTGAACAGCGACGCGGGGACCTGGGTCTCGCTTGGCGCCGCCTCCCTGGCCGCGGGTGCGGAAGGCTCCAATCTCGCCGGGAGGTCCGGCTGCGCCGAGAACCCGAGGGCCAGCAGGTCCTCCCTCCGGATCTTGTACTCCTCGCCGAATTTCCCGATTGCCTTGTCGGCTTTCAGGCGGCCGGAGCGGATGTAGCGGCGGATGGTGGCGGGCGTTCTGCCGATGAGCCGGGAGGCCTCGCGGATCGTCAGGAACATCACCCTCGCTCACCCGTGTCGAGGCGTCCCGAGATCAGCAGCGGCCGGGACGACCGTGGGGCGTTATACCAGAATCCACCTCGCGATCGCAAGCGATCAGGACTCATGAAGCATCAGAAGCAGCCCGACGGCCCCGACGAGGGCGCCGCTGATCAGGTCGCCGTAACGGGTGAAGAACGGCAGGTCGATCCGACGCATGCCGCGCATGGCGACGATCGTCACGCCGACCATGGTCGCGATGGTGCACAGTGCGAAGCCCAGGGCCGCAGCCAGGACCGCCCCGGGGCCGGCGGCCGACGCGGCGAACAGGACCGGGACCAGGAGCGCGCATGGACTGATCCCGATCACGAGGACCAACGCACCCGCGGTCAGGGCCCCATGGAACCAGCGCTCCAGAAGATGTCCGTGGACGTGCACGTGCCCGCCCGCCTCCGCCGGGACCACCGGCTCGGGGCCGGCCGCAGCATGGACACGCGCCTCGCGGATGTGCCTGAAGATCCCGTACGAGACGCCGAAAACCGCCAGCAGGAGGCCGCCCACGAACCCCAGAGAGTGCCCGGTGCGCTCTGCCAGGCTGTGGACGGAGGCGGACCCGACGAAAATCGTCAGGCCGCCGGCCACGATGGTCGCCAGAGCGTGCAGGATCCCGGCGAGGCCGGTGAGGGTGGCCGCGCGGCGTTCGCTCCATCCCTGTGCCCTGGCCATCAGGACGAACGGCAGCCAGTGGTCCGGAATGAGGGCGTGGATGACCGCAGTGCTGCAGGACGACAGGAAAAGAAGGAAAGCCGTGCTGGTCACGCGCCCTCTCTGGGAGCCTGACCGGAGGTCGCCCGGCCCTTCCCCCCCGGCAACGCCCGCGGATTATAACATCCGTCGCCGGCGACGGTTGTCTGACGACCGTCGGGCGCCCGGCGCCGCGGTTTCCAGACAGCACCAGGTGTCCACCTGAAACCCTTGTGAGGCTTGACTTCCGACCGGATC
This sequence comes from Acidobacteriota bacterium, assembly GCA_016177515.1. Classification (GTDB taxonomy): domain Bacteria; phylum Acidobacteriota; class Polarisedimenticolia; order Gp22-AA2; family Gp22-AA2; genus Gp22-AA3. Next base: position 6,983 of record JACOUZ010000240.1, on the reverse strand, counting down.
ATCGTAGCTTTCGGCATGCTCTCATTGCAGGGGGAGGGCCGTCCTCCCGGGCAGCGGGCGGGGCGCATCAGCGGGCTGGTGCTCGGGGCCTGCGCGGCCCTGGCGGCGGCCCCGCCCGGCATCGCCGAGGCTGCGGGTCCCCCGTCGCCCGTGGAGATCCCGGGCGATGGGTGGCGCAAATCCCCGGTCAGGGCAACCCTCCCCATGCCCTCCCGGCAGCTGCCGGAGGAGTTCACCCTCTCCATCCTGGCCGTCTCCCGGCTCGCGGAGGACAAACCGGTGTTTGCGGCAGCCGCCCCGGTCCTGGCCTTTCCTTACCGGCAGCAGGAGGCGGCCGATTTCGATGTCCGAGGGTTCTCCGGACGGCTGATGGCGAGAATGCGGCGGGAGGCGCTGCGCTATCGACGGCAGAACCTCTCCGACGCCTCGGCGGCGCCCGGCCGGGCGTTCGAGGACCTCGACACGGCGGCCCTGGAGCGGCGCAGCCACGAGGCCTCGCGCATCGTGACTCGAGCCGTGCGTCGGGCCCTCGACGTCGAAATCGAGCGGGTGGCCCGGGCCTCGCTGGGGCTGGGCCCGACGATCGATCTTCTGGGGCACTTCTCGTCCCGAGGGACGCGCTCCCGGCCGCCCGCAGGGAACGGTGCGTCCCTGATGGACGCGGATCCGTCGGCGACCTCCGGCGGGGCCGCCGGCCGCTGGCGGAGCGACATCGGCATGCGGCTGGACGCACATCCCGCCCTGGTCATACGGACCCATTCGCCGCGCGTCGCCGGGCGCCTCGAACTGCCCGTGCGCAACGAGCCGATTCGCCTGTCCCTGGAATGCCCGATCGGGCCCCGAGGACGCGCCGTCCTGTCCTCCGGCCTCCCGCGCGACGGCCAGGGCTGGGCCACCGCAACGATCCGCTTCAGTTTCTGAGGGCCTGCCGGGGCTTTCGCGCCGCGTTATCCGAGGTTGGCGAGGTCCGCTCCGAGGCCTTCGAGCAGGGCACGGGCCTTGTCGAGCGTCTCCCGATGCTCCCCTTCCGGATCGGAGTCTGCGACGATGGCGCCCCCCACCCGCACGTGCGCCCGGCCCGATGCGCAGACCGCGGTTCTTATGACGATGTTGAAGTCCATTCCTCCGTCGAGCGACAGGTAGCCGATGCCTCCCGAGTAGATGCCCCGCTCCTCGCCCTCCAGCTCGTCGATGACCTCCATCGCGCGCACCTTCGGGGCGCCGGTCATCGATCCCCCCGGGAACAAGGCCCTCAGGAGATCGATCCGGTCCGCGTCCGGGCGCAGGCTGCCTGAGACGGCCGATACCAGGTGGTGCACCGTGGCAAACGATTCCAGGGCGCACAGCTTCTCGACGCGCACGCTCCCCGCCTCGCACACGCGTCCCAGATCGTTGCGCACCAGGTCGGCGATCATGACGTTTTCGGCGCGGTCCTTGGCGCTTTCGGAGAGCTCGCGGGCCAGGTGCAGGTCCTCTTCCGGCGACCGGCCCCGCGGCCGGGTTCCCTTGATAGGGCCGCTGCGGGCGAGACTTCCCCGCAGCGCCACGAAACGCTCCGGAGACGCCGAGACCACCTGGAATTCGCCCGCGTCGAGATAGGCGGCGAACGGCGCCGGGTTGTGCCGTGCCAGATCGTCGAACAGGACCGCGGGATCGCCGTCGAAGGGACACTCGATGCGATGCGACAGATTCACCTGGTACAGGTCCCCCGCGGCGATGTACTCGAGCGCCCGTTTTATCGCCGCGACATAGTCCCTTTTCTCCGTCTTCATGCAGGCCGTCCGGCGGACACCTTCCGCGCCGCCGCCGCGCCGCCGCCCGCGCCCAGGGCGGAGGTCAGCCCCGGCGGGCCCGCCCGCTGCCGGGCGCGCCAGGACGTCATGGAGATCCAGAAGGCCGTCGGCGGCGCGCGCTTCCCTCTCGCGCTCGCCGGCGGCCCCCAGGCCGGTGGCCACGAGCACCACGCGCCGCTCCCGGTGATCGAAGACCGCGGCGCGGTCGTAGAGCCCGAACCAGGCGTCCGGCTGACCCAGGGGATCGGCGGGCGCCGGCGGCAGGCGCTCCACGGCCCGCCTGAGCCCGTAGCCGAGGTAGCCGATCGCTCCTCCCGCGAACGGCACTCCCGGCGCGGCGCGCCGCAGCGCCCCCGCCGGGGCAAGGGATCGCAGGAACTCGAACGGGTCGCGCACGGCCCGCCGCTCGACGCTTTCCAGGCCGCCCCCGGTCCTGGCGATCGTCGCCTCACTCCCGCGGATCGCCACGACCAGCAGGGGATCCCACGCCAGGATGGAGTGGCGCGATTCGGGGTGGCGATCAAGACCGCTCAAGAGCAGGACCGGGTGCCTGCGATGGCGGACGCGCAGGAGCGACTCGGCGGGATCGATCCAGCCCGGCAGGTCCCGGAGCACCGCACACGGCGGCGGTGCAACCGGGAGCAGCGGCCCGGTCACCGGCGGCCCCCCGTTTCTCCCGCGGCAGCCCCGCACTCGCGCCGCAGCATCTCCCGATAGCGCAGGAGCAGATCGCGGGCCACGGGACCGGGGGATCCGCTGCCGATCGGCCGCCCTGCCGCCCTGACCACCGGCAGGACCTCCCAGGACGTGTTGGTGAGAAACGCCTCGTCGGCGTCCTGGAGCAGGCGCGCCGGGAGCGTCTCCTCGGCGACCGGGATCGCAGAGGCGCGGGCGATCTCGATCACCGCCTCCCGGGTGATGCCCGGCAGCCCGCCGGCCGGCGCGGGCGGCGTGGCGAGCCTTCCGTCCCGGACCAGAAACAGGTTGCTCACGGTCCCCTCGGTCAGGTTGCCCCCGCCGTCCAGGAGGATCGCCTCGAACCCGCCCCGGTCGCGCGCCTCGCGCCGCGCCAGCACCGAACTCAACCGCGAGATCGACTTGATCGCCGGGTCGAGCGCCTCCGGCGGGATCTGCCGCCGTGGCGGGATGACGACGGCCACTCCCTCGCGATGGAGCGCCGGGGCGAGACCGGCGAAGCCGGCGGCCGAGATGACCACCGTTGCCGGGCCCTCCGCCTCGACGTACTCGCCCGGGCGGCCTGCGCCTCGCGTCACCGTCACGCGGATGCGCGCGTCCCGCAGCCGATTGGCCTCCAGGAGGTCACCGACGGCCGCGGCCAGGCCGGGCAGAGGCATGGGGAGCTCCAGGCCGATCTCCCCGGCCGAGCGCCGCAGGCGCTCGAGATGGCGCTCCCGGCGGAAAACGCCGCCGCCAACGGCGCGCATCGACTCGAAGACACCGTCACCGTAAAGAAAGCCGCGGTCGAAGACCGAGATCCGCGCCTCGCCTTCCGCCACCAGCCGGCCGTTCAAGTGAATCCACAATCGCACACCCGTCTTTCCCGACCCGCCTTCTCCGCCCCGGGCGCGGACGGGCCGCGACCCGGAGCGTCCCCCGGGAGCCCGTGGTCCCGTCCGGCCTTCAGGCCTGCGGGGCCATCTCCCGGGCGGCGATCGGTTTCACGGGGGAGGGTGAAACGGCGCGCGGACCGGACGGTGGGAGGGCCGCCGCCGCGCCCACAGGATTGTAGAGGGAGTCTCTCTCCACCGGTGTCCGGCCCGCCTCCTCGATGAGGCCGATCATCTCCGGCACACCGATCATCTGGGGCGAGGTCGAGCCGGCACGGTGATAGATCTCCTCCGTCACCACCGTGCCGTCGAGGTCGTCCGCGCCGAAATGGAGCCCGGCCTGGGCGACGCGCGGCGTCATCATGATCCAGTACGCCTTGATGTGCGCGAAGTTGTCCAGCATCAGGCGGCCCACGGCCAGGTTGCGCAGCTCGTCGGCGGCCGAGGGTCTGGGCAGGTGCGACAGGCGCGTGTTCTCGGGATGAAAAGCGAGCGGGATGAACGCCATGAAGCCACCCGTCTCGTCCTGCGCCTCGCGCAGAAGCCGCATGTGATCGAGGCGCTCCTCGAGCGTCTCGACGTGGCCGTACATCATGGTGGCGTTGGTCCTCAGGCCGAGCCGGTGGGCGGTCTTGGCGATTTCGATCCAGGCGCGATGATCGATTTTTCCCCTGAACAGGACCTGGTGGGCATGGTCGGTGAGGATCTCGGCACCGCCGCCGGGAATCGAGCCGAGCCCCGCTTCCTGGAGACGTCGCATCACGTCCTCCGGGGTCATGGCGAAATTCTCGGCCATGGCGGCGATCTCCACAATGGTGAACGCCTTGACGTGCACGTCGGGGCGCACCCGTTTCATGGCGCGGATCACGTCCTGGTAGTAGCCCAGCGGAAGCTCGGGGTTCACGCCCCCCACCATGTGGATCTCACGGATCGGCTTGTCGAGGTGCTCCCGCATGCGCCGCTCGACGTCTTCCACCGACAGGACGTAAGCGTCGCTCTGCCGGGCGGTGCGGTAGAATGCGCAGAACTTGCAGCCGGCCACGCAGATGTTCGTGTGGTTGATGTGCTGGTTGATGATGTAGTAGGCGACGCCGCCGTGCCGCCTCTCGCGCACCTCGTTGGCGAGGGTCCCCACCGCCAGCAGGTCCGGGTGGACGTAGAGGGTCATGCCGTCCGCGGCCGACAGGCGCTCCCCTGCCAGGACCTTTCCCAGGATCGCTCCCAGGCCGCTCCGCTCGACGCAGCGCTCTTGAAACGGCGTCATGCGTTCCCCGCCGTGCGCCGGAAGCCGGCCGATCCGACCCGCACGTGCCGGTGGATCGCCTCGTCCTCCGGCGCCGTCAGCAACTCGCCCAGCCGGGATCGGGTGTTCTCGAGCGCCATGGAGCACAGCGTGCCGCACATCGTGCACACCGCCTTGTCATAGTCCTCGCTCATCGATCGCAGTTCACGCGCCTTCTCCGGATCGAGCGCCAGGCGGTACTGCCCCTCCCAATCCAGGCGCTTGCGGTACAGCGACATCTGGTCGTCGCGCTGCCTCGCGCCGAACACGCCCTTGGCGAGGTCGCCCGAATGCGCGGCGATCTTCGTGGCGATGACGCCGTCGCGCACGTCCTCGATGGTCGGCAGGCGAAGGTGCTCGGCCGGGGTCAGGTAGCACAGCACGTCGGCGCCCGCCGCCGCCGCGACCGCTCCGCCAATCGCCCCGGTGATGTGGTCGTAGCCGGCCCCGATGTCGCTGGTCAGCGGCCCCAGGACATAGAACGGCGCTCCGCGGCAGACGCGTTTCTGCAGGAGCACGTTGGATTCGATCTGATCGATCGGCACGTGTCCCGGCCCTTCGATCATCACCTGGACCGATCGCTCGTGCGCCCGGCGCGTCAGCTCCCCGAGCGTCAGGAGCTCCTGGATCTGGGCTGCGTCCGTGGCGTCGCCCGTGGCGCCGGGGCGGATTCCGTCCCCCAGGGACAGGGTCAGGTCGTACTCGAAGGCGATTTCGAGCAGGCGGTCGTACTGCGCCAACAGTGGGTTCTCCTCGCCTGTCCGCGCCATCCAGGAGGCCAGCATCGATCCGCCGCGCGACACGATTCCGGCGATGCGCCCGTCGGCGTCCAGGCGCCGCACCGCCTCCCGGGTGACGCCGCAGTGCACGGTCACGAAATCGATCCCGTCGGAGGCGTGCTTCTCGATCACCTTGAACAGGCCGTCGGCCGTCATCTCGTGGACCGATCCGCGTTCGGCGACCGCCTGGTAGATCGGCACCGTTCCGAGGATCACCGGGCAGCGCCTGTGGATTTCACGCCGGATGAGGTCCAGCTCGTCCCCCGTCGACAGGTCCATGATCATCTCGGCGCCGCAGCCGACCGCCGTGCGCAGCTTTTCGAGCTCTTCGTGCAGCTGCTGGTGGTGTCCCGAGGTCCCGATGTTGGCGTTGACCTTCGTCGACAGGCCCTGGCCGACGCCGATCGGATTGAACTCGTGGCGGATGTTCTTGGGCACGATGGCGACGCCCGCCGCGATCCGCCGGCGCAGGTCCTCGGCGCCGACGCCTTCGACGGCGGCGACGTAGCGCATCTCCTCGGTGATTGTGCCGCACTTGGCCTTCTCCATCTGCGTCATGGGCCTCGCTCCTCTCTCAGTGGGCCGTGGCGGTCGCCCGCATTTCGCGAATCACCGTCACCTTGATTCGCCCGGGGTACTCCATCTGGGCCTGGATCTTCCGGGCCAGATCGGAGGCCAGGATCGCCAACTGGTCGTCGGTCACCTTCTCCGGCCGCGCGATCACCCGGATCTCCCGGCCCGCCTGGATGGCGTACGACTGCTCCACCCCCTCCATCCCGTTCGCCAGCCCCTCCAGCTGCTCGATCCGGCGCACGTAGTCGACGACGCTCTTGCGCCGTGCCCCCGGGCGCGAGCCGGAGATCGCGTCGGCGGCAGACACCAGGACCGAGATCGGGTTGGCGACGTCCGCATCCTCGTGGTGCGTCCCGATGGCGTTGACCACCACGGGGTGCTCATTGTATCGCGTCGCGACTTCCACCCCGATCTCCGGGTGCGTCCCCTCGCGCTCGAAGTCGATCGCCTTCCCGATGTCGTGCAGGAGGCCGGCCCGCTTGGCCAGGGTCCCGTCGAGCCGCAGCTCCGAGGCCATGATGGCGGTGAGCTTGGCGACTTCGATCGAGTGCATCAGCACGTTCTGGCCGTAGGAGGTACGGTAGAGCAGACGCCCCAGGATGCGTATCAGCTCGGGGTGGACCCCGGTGATCCCGAGCTCCTTCAACGCCTCCTGGCCGGCGCGCAGCATCAGCTCCTCCACCCGCCGCTGGTTCTTCTGGACCAGATCCTCGATCCGCCGGGGATGGATGTTCCCGTCCCGGACCAGCCGGTCGAGCGTCAGGCGCGCCACCTCGCGCTTGATCGGGTTGAAACAAGACAGCACGACCGTCTCAGGCTGCTCGTCGATGAGCAGCTGCACCCCGGTCGCCTTCTCGAAGGCGCGGATATTCTTGCCCTCGTGGCCTATGATCCGCCCCTTCAGCTTTTCGCTCGGAATCGGGAACGCAGTCACGCTGCGCTCTGCGGTCCACTCCGAGGCGGTCCGCTCGATCGCCAGGGAGACGAT
>JACOUZ010000270.1 GCA_016177515.1 Acidobacteriota bacterium | reverse complement strand
GGGCAAGACCCATCGCGTGCTTCGAGACCCAGGTTTTCATCGGTAGGCTCCGTGAGTCGGCGGTTGGGGGCTGTGATGGCGCAGCCGGCCGAACTATACCGCCTGGGAGCGCCCGGGGAGTACTGATTCTCCCGGTCCCGCGCGCGGCCAGGCCTTGCCGCCGCGACGCACTGGCCCGCAGACAGGACGCGACCTGCAATCCTTCCGTGCCGCATGGCCCCTCCTCGGGCGAAACAGTTGGTCCGGTGCAGGGAAAGCGGAATGGACCGCATGCCAGGAGTGTGTCCGAGGGCCTGGGCCGCGAATCTGTCAATCCCGCTGTCAGAAGCGGCGGAAGTATCCGAAGATGATGACGTAGTCGGCGAAGGCCGCATCGCCGTGGCGCGGCGGGACCTCGAGGTCGGGCACGCTCCTCCGCCGGTTGCGGTAGGCTGCTATCGGTACGAGCAGCGAGAAGGTGTGCGGGCCCGCCGTGTAGGTCATTCCCGGCTCGACCGAGATGGCGTACCCCGGCCGGCGGAAGCCGTTGCTGTCGCCGATCAGGTCATGGACCGCGACGCCTTCCCGGCGTCCGCCCAGGCTCAACCCCAGCTTGCTCGTGGGAAACCAGGTGGCGCCAACCCGATACAGGTACTGATCGGGGACCGACATGATGGCCTCGCTGCCGGGGGCCCCCGGGAGCAGCGAAGAGTTGTTGCCCCGGTAAGTCGCCACGCCGTTGGTGTTCGACGGGTTGATGAGGTACGTGCCGGTCAGGTAGGCCGCACCCTTGTTCCTGCCGAAGCGGATAAATCCCTGCAGGTCCAGGATGATGCCGAAGCCGCCGTCGCCCGGCTGGATCGACTGGTCCACGGTCTGGACGACGTTCTCGACCGCGAACGGCTCCGCGGTCGTCCCCGGCGTGTCGACCCGCACCTGCCGCGTGTCCTGGACGTTGTTCTCCCCCGTGGGCAGCTTCACGCCGAAGCCCAGCGCGAGGTTGGAATTCGGATGCGCCGGGGGGTCGAATGCCCACCAGCGCGGGACGACCGTGATGTCGCCGATGCCGCGCGCCTGGGTCTTGGTGCGCGCCACGACGGGCGCGTTGCCGAACTGGTTGGGGGGCAGGCTCGGGTCGCGGAGCGCGTTCGACCGCTCCATCATGAAGTACGGGATCCCGAAAGTGAGGCTCCAGCGATCGCTGAAGGTCTTCGTGAACGCCAGCTCGAGCATGTGGATTCGATTGATGACCTCGCTGCCTTCCGCCTGCCGTTCCTCCCGCTCGTCGCTTCCCCTGAAGTGGCGATCCGACTTCTGGTACCGCCACGAGGTCGCCATCGACCAGCTGCCCGCCCCTGCATAACCCGCTTCCGCGCCGATCACGGGCGCGTTCATCCTCGCGGCCACTCAACCCTGGGCGTGGGCCGGGGGCGCGCCGAGCGCCAGGATGACGGAGACGATGCCGGACCCCGAAACCAGTCGCGCTGCCCTCATGTTCCCCCTCATGGACCTCGAAGGTCCTCCCGCCGGATGCCCCGATTCGGCCGTACGGCTGCAGGATGCGTGCCACGAGTGCGCGGCCCGGCCGCCGCCATTCTTCCGGCCGGAAGGCCGGGAAACGCGGCTCCTCGCTCCGTCCTGGCCGTTCGCGGGGGTCCGCGGCCGCGTAGACACTACGCGGGGGACGGCCGCGGGCGTCGATCCTATGAAGCACGGCCAGCCAGGCGCACGCCCAGACGGCGCCGTCCTCCCCGACCCTGTACCGGCTGGACCGCCGAGTTCAGCAACTCCGATCTGCGGATCACGGGCTCCGGGACCTACACTATCGGCGGGAAGTTCGCCCTGGTGCACCGGCTCGAGCTGGACCTCGCGGCTGGATCAGATCCATCTCTACAAGCTGCAGGCGACACCTCGGCGAGCATCTGGTGGGTGATGGCGATCGGCTCGCGGTGGCGGAGCAGGCGCGAGGCAAGCCGCTGGTCCACCCGGCGGAAGGCCACGTCGTCGTAGCAGCGCGCGAGCCTCTCCCCGTCGGACCGGCTCATCTCCCGCGGAGCGGATTCGTCCTTGAGGCCGATGCACAATCCATCAGTGACTGCATTGTGGACGAAGGCTGGCGATCTGGCCGGCGACCAGGTCGTCGCCGAAGATCCTGGGATCGAGATCGGCGGAGCGCTCCAGGTGGGTCAGGGCATCGCAGGGGCGGTCGAGGTACAGGAGGGCAATGCCCAGGTTCTTGTGGGCCGGAGCATTGTCCGACTCCCGATCGAGGACCATTTCGTAAGCCTGTGCGGCCTCGGCGTAGAGGCCTTTTCTCATCAGAACGTTTCCCAGGTTGTACCGGGCCGTCGCGCCCTCCGGATCCGATTCGAGCGCCCTGCGGTAGGCGCGGATAGCCTCGTCGAATCTGCCTTCCTCCTCGAGCGCATTCCCCACGTTGACGTGAGCCGGGGCGAAATGGGGATTGAGATCGGCCAGCTTGGCCCAGCCGGCCAGATAGGCACGAGGGTCCGGTTCGCTTCGGGTGGCGGCCAGAAAGGTCCACACGACCGCCAGCATGACGCCGCCGCCGACGCAGGCCATCACGGTCCGCGACGGGGTGCGGCGACGGGGTCCCGGTGGCGTGATGGCGCCGGTCTTTGCGCCGGCGGGACGGGCCGACTCCGCCCACATCGCCAGATAGGACACCAGGAACAGGTAGGCAGGCAGGAGGAGCATCCCGACCGTGATGAGGGCCTCGTTCGTCCTCTTGAGAAGGGTCTTTTCCCCCACCGTGTGGAGGGTGATCCCTATGTAGTGTCCGGCGTAGGTCTCGGCCACCGTCTCGAGCTGCACGACGCAGATCAGAAGCGTGGCCACCAGGCCGACGATGAGGGCCAGGCAGGCCAGCCTGAGCCGGGTGCGCATCCTGCGCACCGGCACCGCCAGCGACAGGGCAATCGTCGCGACCATGAAGAAGTGAATGTTTTCGCCGTTCCACGAGGCCATCGCGGTCGTCAGGCCCGTGACATAGCTCCGGATGGTCAGGATGTTTTCGTGCGCGACGACAGAAGTGACGAGTGGCGGGCGCTCCACCAGACGCATCGCCCGCTCCGCGGCGGCCGCGAGCAGGCGCATGAACCAGGGTTGCAGAGGGATCCACAGGAGATAGACTAGGACGTACAGCGCCCCCGCCCGGAGCAGGAGACTAAGAACGCGCCTGAAGACGCGCCCGGACGAAGCGCTCCGCCCAGAAGACCCAGACGACCATGGCGAGCGCAATGACGAGCGCCTGCCAGACATAGATGTGCACCTGTTCGAAGATGTCGGGCCAGGCCGCGCCGATCATCACCAGGGTGACCACGCGGACCAGGTTGATGAGAAAGATCGCCGGAAGTCCGATCAGCACGCCCCATCCTTTGTCCGCCCACCGGCTGGGAAACGCCAGGACCGCGGACAGGTAGATGGTGGCCGGCAGGATCCCGTCGCAGGCCTCGACGATCCGCACTCCGAAGCCGTTGAAATCGAGGTCGGTCCCCCAGACCGAGGCCCTGCCGAACGGAGCCAGCAGGAGCCCGGTGAGGAAGGCCACGCACTTCGCCATCGGCTGGTGCAGGTAGGCGCCGGCTGCCGCCGTCGACGTCAGCGTCACGAGCGCCGCGTTGCACGCGATGAACAGCACGGAAAAACGGGCGACCGCCCTGCCGGTCGAGGCCGGGACGGGCGCGGAGCGCCGGCTCCCGCGATCGGCGGAATCCGGGCCACGGTGGCTGCCGCCCAAGGGTACCCTCCTGAGCCGATCCTCCGGCCAACCAGATCACTCCTGGCGATTGAAGGTCCTCTGCGGACCCGCAAGTGAGCGGGATCATAGCACCTCCCGGCGTCCCCTTGATATGAACATGTCGTTCCAGCGCCCGGGCCGGCGAATTACGTTTTCCAGATCCCCGCATCCCTTCCCGGCCTTGACTCGGGAACGTACCTCACTAGATTGCAGTCAGATGGTATGGAGCCCCGAGGGGCTCCGCCGGGTCCGAGAGCCGCGGAAGGCCGATCGGGGTCGAGAGTGGCGCATGGAGATTGGGGCTGATCGCCCGGTCGACTCCCGAGGCGGACGGGACCGTCCCGGGAGCCTGCGGAAGCGCGCCTGAGGTGGAATCGATCGTGCCGCTGCGCATCCTGCATCTGGAGGACGAGCCGAACGACGTGGAACTGATCCGGGCGACCCTGGAGAACGACGGCCTGATGTGCGAGCTGGACGTGGCGACGGGGCGCGAGGAGTTCCTTGCCGCCCTCGATCGCGACAGGATGGAGCTCGTTCTCTCCGACTTCGCTCTGCCGGGGTTCGACGGCCTTTCCGCCCTGAGGATGGTGCGCGAGAGGACGCCCGAGCTTCCTTTCATCATCGTCTCGGGCACGCTGGGGGAAGAGGCGGCCATCGAAGCTCTCCGCAGCGGGGCGACCGACTACGTCCTGAAGGACCGCCTGTCGCGCCTCGGGCCGGCGGTGCGCCGGGCGATTGAGGAGGCGGCGGAGCGACGGAAGCGCCGTCAGGTCGAGGAGGCGCTGCACCACGACCGGCAGTTTCTCCGGGCGCTCCTCGAGAGCCTGGAGGTGGGGATCATCGCGTGCGACGCCTCGGGCACGCTGACGCACTTCAACCGCGCCGCGCGTGAGTTCCACGGCCTGCAGGACCAGGACCTGCCTCCGCTTCAGGAGGTGATCCGCGGCAGCCTGTTCCGCGCCGACGGGAAAACCATCATGAAGCAGGAGGACCTCCCGCTCCTGCGTGCCCTGCGCGGCGAGCGGGTCCGCAATGCCGAGGTGACCATCGTGCTTCGGGAGGCGCCGCCGCGCGCGGTCCTGGTCGGAGGCCGGCCGGTCCTCGACGCCCGGGGCCGGATGCTCGGCGCGGTGGTCGCCATCCACGACATCACCGAGCGCAAGCAGCTCGAGGGGCAGCTCCGGCAGGCCCAGAAGATGGAGGCGGTGGGCCGGCTGGCGGGCGGCATCGCGCACGACTTCAACAACCTGCTGAACGTGATCACGGGCTACGGCGAACTGCTTTCGGATCACTTTCCCGCCGGCGACCCGATGATCGCCAGGGTGGACCAGATCAGGAAGGCGGCGCAGCGCGCCGCGTCGCTCACCCGCCAGCTCCTGGCATTCAGCCGCAAGCAGGTGATCGAGCCGCGCGTCATCGATCTCAACGTCCTCCTCGCCGATCTGGACAAGATGCTCCGCCGCGTGATCGGCGAAGACATCGAGCTGACCACCGTCCAGGGGGAGGATCTCGGCCGGATCAAGGCCGACCCGGGGCAGATCGAGCAGATCGTCATGAACCTGAGCATCAATGCCCGGGACGCCATGCCCCAGGGGGGCCGGCTCAAGGTCGAGACCGCGAACGCCGATCTCGATGCCGCGTTCGCCCGGCAGCACCCCGGCGCCCGTCCCGGCTCGTACGTCATGCTCGCCGTGAGCGACACCGGCGTGGGAATGGATGCCGAGACCCGGAGCCACGTGTTCGAGCCGTTCTTCACCACCAAGGAAACGGGCAAGGGCACGGGCCTGGGGCTGGCCACCGTCTACGGCATCGTCAAGCAGAATCTCGGCTACATCTCGCTTTCCAGCGAGCCGGGCCGGGGAGCCACGTTCAGGATCTTCCTGCCCCGCGTGAACGAAAGCCCGGAGGCGCTGCAGGCGCGCGAGTCGGCGGTCCCTCCCCGCGGCACGGAGACGGTCCTGGTCGTCGAGGACGAGGACGCCGTCCGCCACGTCATAGGCGAGGCCCTGCGGCAGTTCGGCTACACGGTTCTCGAGACCGGCGATGCCGAAGAGGGCGTGAGGCTGTGCGAGGCGCACGCGGGCCCGATCCACCTTCTGGTCACCGACATGGTCATGCCGAAGGTGAGCGGCCGCGTCCTGGCGCGGCGAGTGATGGCCCACCGCGCCGGCGTCAAGGTGCTCTACATGTCGGGGTACACCGACGGCGCCGTCGTCCAGAGCGGTGTCCTGGAGCCCGGCATTTCGTTCCTCCAGAAGCCGTTCACCCTCGCGGCCCTCGCCCGCAAGGTCCGCCAGACGCTCGACGCGCAGGAGCCGGAAGCCGCCCCGCACCGGGAGCGCTCCGCCGGGTAATCCCCCATCCCGGCCGCGGCCCAGCCGCATAATCGGACAGGCTAGCGCATGGCCGCCTCGAAGAGCGCCGCCTGGCGGAGCGCGGCCTCGGCCGCGTCCCGCCGGCCGAGTTTCTCGTCGCAGCGGGCGGCCAGCCGGTACGCCGTGGCCGCATTGGGGGAGAGGCGCAGGCCGATCCGGAGCGCTTCTTCCGTCCAGGAGGAGACCTCCCCGGGCGAGGCCGTCCCGGCCTCGAAGGCCGCCAGCGCCTTAGTCAGCAGGATGTCGGGATCGTCCGGCGCCAGGCGCGCGGCCCGGGCCAGCACCTCGGCGGCCCTGGACATCTCGCCGCGCAGCATCCAGTGCCGGCCGACGGCCCACAGGGCGTCCGCGTCCGCGCTGCGCGCTTCGAGGCGCTGCCGCGTCAGGCCGTCGAGGAGCCCCGACGCCAGGGCGTCGTAGCGCTCAGCCGCGGAGGCGTGGCCACGTCCGCGGCTGAGCCGGGCGAGGCCGCGCCACGCCCCTTCCGCCTCCGCCGGGTGGAGGGCCGCGGCCGCCGCCCGGCCGAGCTCGGCCTCCGCCGTCCCGCCGCTCCCGATCTGCCCGGCGCTCGCGGCCCGCTCGCCGAGAAAAGTGTGAAGGCGGATGAAGCGCAGGCGTCGCTGCCGGACGATCTCCCGATCGGGAACGTGAAGCAGAACGGCCAAGGTCGACAGGACGGCGGCGGCGGCAGCCATTTTCCGCCATTCCAGCGCCCGCGCCCGCCGCGCCAGCCACACCAGGGCCGCGGCTGCGAACGGCAGGATCATCGCTTCGAGCTCGAGCCGGAAGCGCGACCCGACGTAGAACAGGCTCATCGACACGGCCGGAACCAGGAGGAACGCCAGCACCGCGAGGCGCCGCGGCGGGCGCAGCGCCAGGCCGAGGAGGGCCAGCGGCGCCAGGATGCCCATCCCGAAACACTGCCAGAGCCCGAGGCGGTCGCTCTTGATGAGGAGCGGCAGATTGTCGTGACCCTCGTAGGCGTGCAGGAGGTACCAGATCTTCCGCGCCTGCAGGCCCAGCTGGCGGATGAAGCCGCGCCGCCGGATGCTGCGCCACCCCTCGGCGCGCCAGAAGCGGGACGCGGCGCCCGGCGAAAGCTCGCGTCCGGCGCCCAGCGACGCGACCCGGCGGGAGACCCGGTCATCCAGGCGGTCGAGCGGATCCTCACCGTCCCGCGGCGGCGCGTTCATCAGGGCGAAGGCGAGCGGCGGCGGGAAATAGCTCAAGCCGGTGGCGGCGTGATTCTGGCTGGTGTAGAACACCCAGCCGCCGGACGAGGTCACCGGAATGAGCTCCCCCGACGCCCGCTCGTTCTGCCAGGTGATCGGCAGGACCGGAACGAGGCATCCCGCCAGGAGCCATGCCGGTGCGGCGAGCGCCGGCCATCCCGGTCGCCCGGCGGGCGCGGCGGGCGTGCCAGCCCCTCCCCGCGCGGGGAGCGCGGCGAGGCCGAGGAGCACGGCCGCCAGGGCCACGAGCACCAGCGCGTCGGGCCGCTGCGCCGCCCGCAGGCCGAGCAGGACCCCGGCCGCGGCGAACCGCCACGCGGCAGGCCGATCGAGGGCCGCCATCAGCGCCGTGGCGGCGGCGCAATAGAGGAACAACCCCAGCCCGTCCGACTCGAGCTCGATGGAGAAGATCAGGAACGGCCCGAAGGCCGCCGCCAGGATCCCGGCCACGACCCCCTCGGCCGCTCCGGACATCCGCCTGGCCATCTCCCCGATGAGGACGCAGGTGCATGCGCCCATGACGGCCTGCGCGACGCACAGCACCGCCGGCGTGGCCCCCGCCCGGATGAGAAGGGCCAGAAAATAGATGTAGGCCGGCGAGTAGCCGAACGGCTCGCGCGCTATCCAGCCGTCGGCGATCAGCCGCTGCGCCAGCAGGGGAAACTTGTCGAAGAACGCGGAAGGATCGAACGCCAGCGCCATGGCCAGCAGGCGCAGCCCCAGGGCCAGCCCGAACACGAGCGCAACCGTGGCGATCGTAAACCGCCGCATGCCCACCCTCTACCGGCCCAAGGGGCCCGCACCCGGGTGCGGAGCGCCGGGAAGATAGTCCCGCCGGATCCAGATCTCATCCCGCAGGTAATCGAAACGGTACTCGGGAGAGTGCAGGATGGTCACGGGCCGGTAATCCCGCGGGAAACTCGGTTCAGGGGCGACGCGCCGCTGCGCCGCCGGGCGCGCCCGTGGAGCAGAGGCCGTACAGGTCGAACGTCCGGAGCCGCGCGGCGTACGGCAGCGCCCCGGACGGGCCCGTGGCCAGACGGGCGGCAGGACGACCGTGTTCACGCGGGGAGCCTAGCACGGGACCGGAAGTGATCCACAGGCGCCCCGAGGGCGTCACCCGGGCCTGGGTGTAGTACGCTGAAAGACATGCTCCCCGAAACCGACGATGAACGTCTCTGCCGGGCCCTGCACGAGAGGTTCGGCTTCGACCGCTTCCGGCCGGGCCAGCAGGAGGCCGCCTCCGCGGTTTACTCCGGACGCGACCTGGTGGCGGTCATGCCCACCGGGTCGGGAAAGTCGCTCTGCTTCCAGCTTCCGGCCCTCCTTCTCGACGGCACGACGGTCGTGGTCTCGCCGCTCATCGCGCTCATGAAGGACCAGGTCGACGGCCTCAAGTCGCGTGGCGTCGCGGCGGCGGCGGTGCACTCGGGGCTGGGCGCCGCGGAGCGCGCCCGGGCGGAGGCCGATCTCGCGGCCGGGCGGCTGCGGCTGGTGTACGTCGCGCCCGAACGCCTCGCGAGCGCGCGGTTCGGAGACGCCCTGGTCCGGGCGCGGATCGCGCGGCTCGTCGTGGACGAGGCGCACTGCATCAGCCAGTGGGGCCACGACTTCCGGCCGGACTACGGCCGCCTGGGCGACCTTCGACAGAGGCTCGGAGCCCCGGCCGCCGCCTTCACCGCCACCGCGACGCCGGAGGTCCGCGCCGACATCGCCCGGCAGCTGCACCTGTCGAATCCTCTCGATCTGGTGACCGGATTCGAACGTCCCAACCTCACTCTGGCCGTCGATCCCTGCCGCTCGCGCGCCGACAAGGCCCGCGCCCTCGACCGCCTGCTGCGCGAGGTCGGGCCGCCCGGCATCGTCTACGCGGCGACCCGGAAGAACGTCGAGATGTGGGCGGGGCACCTCGAGGCCAGGGGCCTGCGCGCCGGCCGGTATCACGCCGGCCTGGGCGACGCCGAGCGCGCGCGCGTGCAGGACGATTTCTTCGCGGGCCGGATCGAGGCGATCGCCGCCACCAACGCGTTCGGCATGGGCGTCGACAAGAGCGACTTGCGCTTCGTGGCGCACGCCGACGTGCCGGGGAGCCTCGAGGCCTATTACCAGGAGGTGGGACGCGCCGGGCGGGACGGCCTGCCGGCGCGCGGAGTGCTGCTGTTCGGGGCGGCCGACGTCCGCACGCAGGAGTTTTTCCTGGCGGGCTCGAACCCGTCGCCGGCCGTGTTCCGGCAGGTCTGGGAGCTGCTGGCCGCCGGGGCGGACGACGCGGCGATCGAAACGGCCGCGGCCGGCGACGCCGCCTCGGGCATGGCAGCGGCGACCGCCGCGCGCCTGCTGCGCCGGGCGGCGGAGCGCCTCGGGCGATCTCCCGGAAGCGGCGAGCCTCCCATCGACTTCGCGGCCCAGGCCGACAAGGCGCGTCGCGACCGGGCCCGTCTCGACACCATGATCCGTTACGCCTTCGGACGCGGATGCAGGACGCGCTTCGTCTACGACTACTTCGCCGGCGCCGGGCGCGGCGGGGCGGTCCTCCGCTGCGGCACCTGCGACGTCTGCCTCGGCTGGCGGCGCGGCGAAGGGCGCCCGCTCGACGACCGGGAGTTCGAGCGCGTGCGCATCGCCCTGTCGGCCGTCGCCCGCCTGCCGGCCCGCTTCGGCGTGGAGCGGATCGCCCAGGTCCTCACCGGCAGCCGGAGCCGCGAGGTCCTCGATCGCCGTCTCGACCGCCTGCCCACCTTCGGGCGGCTCGCCGAGCTCAAGATCGACGAGGTCAAGGCGCTCCTGGAAGTGCTGGTGGATGCCGCCCTCCTGGAGCGCCGCGGGATCGAGGGAGGTCGCCCGGGCGCCTTCGTCCTGGCGCTCAGCTCCGAGGGGGCCGCCGTGATGCGCGCCGAGCACCGGCCGCTGCTGGCGCTTCCCGGCGGGGAAGATCCGGCCTCGCCGCGCGGCCGCCGCGGTGCCGCCCGATCGCGGCCGAGTCCTCCGGAGACCCCGCCGGATCCCGGCCTGCTCGGTCGCCTGAAGGCGTGGCGCGCAGCGGAGGCGAAGCGCCGGCGCGTCCCCGCGTACGTGATCTTCCACGATTCGACGCTCGAGGCGCTGGCGGCCGGCAGGCCCCGCGATCGCGGAACGCTCCGAGAGGTCAAGGGAGTCGGCTCCGCGAAGCTCGAAGCATACGGCGAAGAACTTCTGAAAGTGCTGGCCGGCCCTGCGGCGGAGACCTGAGCCCGATCCGGCGCGCCGGCGTCCGGCGGACCGGCGGCCCCGGCGTCTGATAGACTGACACGGTCCCGAACAGGGGAGAACGCCCTTGTTACCGAAGCTTCTGACTCTCGCGACATGTCTGGTGTTCGCGACATCGCCGGCCTTGGTCGCCCCTGCGGCGCCGCAGCTCAAGGTTTACTTCGCGGCCGATTTCAAGGACGCCGTCTACCAGCAGAAGACCTACAGGAAGGTCGCGTCGTCCTGGAGGCAGCCGGCCGACACTCCCGATCCCGGCAGGAAGGCGGTGGTGATCGCGGTCATCCAGAAGGACGGCACCATCCCCGAGCCGGCGCTGCACTCCAGGAGCGGCTCCGAAGCCTGGGATGCGGCGGCGCTCGAGGCAGTCAGGAAGGCCGCGCCGTTCGACGCCCTGCCCAAGAGCTACCCGCGTCCCACGGTCGAAGTGCACTTCCACTTCGAGTTCAGCTGAGCCTCCGCAAGGCTTGATCCCTCACCTGCCGGAGATTACGTTTCAGCCCCCGGGGAGAGTGTGCGCCCGCACGCCCGGGCTCTCCGGGGAGACAGCGGATGGGATATTACAAAATCGTCCTCGCGGCGTTCCTCGGATTGAACCTCCTCGCGACGGGTTCGGCGGCCGCCCGGGCCGATTCGGGCGGTGAAGCGAAGACGCCCTCCCCGGCGGCCGCGCCGGCCTCCCGGTCCGCCGCGGGTTCCGCCGGCGGGGAGATGATCCTCTTCCAGG
This sequence comes from Acidobacteriota bacterium, assembly GCA_016177515.1. Taxonomy (GTDB): domain Bacteria; phylum Acidobacteriota; class Polarisedimenticolia; order Gp22-AA2; family Gp22-AA2; genus Gp22-AA3. The sequence continues at coordinate 9,545 of JACOUZ010000270.1, read as the reverse complement.
AGCTGCCGTCGATCTTCGGGGCGTCCAAGTACGAGCAGAAGCCGAGCGAGGCGCCCGCCGCGATCAGCATCGTGACGGCCGATGAAATCCAGAAATACGGATACCGGACGCTGTCCGAAGTCCTGCGCAGCGTGCGCGGCATCTTCACGACCTACGACCGGAACTACAGCTACATCGGCGTCCGGGGGTTCAACCGTCCCGGCGACTACGACACGCGCATCCTGCTGTTGCTGGATGGCCACCGGCTGAACGACAACGTCTATGACCAGGCGGCGATCGGCACCGAGGCGGCCGTCGACCTCGATACGATCGAGCGCATCGAGATCATCCGGGGACCCAGCTCGTCCCTCTATGGGACCAACGCCTTCCTGGCGGTGATCAATGTCGTCACCAAGTCGGGACGGGACCTGAAGGGCGTGGAAGTCTCCGGCGCGGGCGGCAGCTTCTCGACCGGCGAGGCGCGCGCGGCCTACGGAGCCCGGCTGGACAGCGGTCTCGAGATGTATCTCAGCGGCGCCTTCAGCGACAGCGGGGGCCAGGACCTGTTCTACCCCGAATACGACGGCCCGGCGACGAACAACGGCTGGGCCAGGGACTCGGACGGCGACAGGTTCCGCCGCGCCTTCGCCAAGCTCGAATGGGGCGGCGCCCGGGTCGTGGCCGGATACTCCAGCCGCGCCAAGCAGGTGCCGACCGCGTCGTACGACACCGTCTTCAACGATGCGCGGGAGCGCACCGTCGACGAGCGCGCCTTCATGGACCTGCGCTACGAGCGGGAAGTGGGCCGGTCATCGCGGCTGGTCGGGACGGGGTCCTGGGACGGCTACTGGTACAAGGGGACCTATCCTTATTCATCCAGCTTCTCGAAGGACTACGGCTACGGCGAGTGGTGGACCGGCGAGGTGCAGTCGATCACCACGCTCTACGAGCGGCACAAGCTGATCGGGGGGGCCGAGATTCGCTACAGCTCCCGGCAGGACCAGGGTTACTACGACGCGGAGCCGTACTTCCTCTACTTCAAGGACCGCAGGCAGTCGTCCATCTGGGCGCTGTATCTGCAGGACGAGTTCCGCGTCCGTGACGGCCTCATCCTGAACGTCGGCGTGCGGCACGACGACTACGACACCTTCGGCGGGACGACGAATCCGCGGCTGGGAGCGATCTGGGGCGTCGGGGGCGCCACCACCCTCAAGCTCCTCATCGGCCGGGCCTTCCGGGCGCCCAACGTCTACGAGCTGTACTACGACGACGGCGGGTTCTCGCAGAAGGCCAATCCGGGCCTGAAACCGGAGTCCATCCGGACGTACGAGGCGGCCCTCGAGCACACGTTCCGCGGTCGCCTGCGCGGGGCGGCCTCGGTCTATCGTTACGGGATCACCAACCTGATCACCCTCGGAACGGATCCCCTGGACGGGCTGGACGTCTTCAACAATGTCGCGCGTGCCCGAGCCGAGGGGGTCGAGCTCGAGATCGAAGGCGCCTTCGGGCGGTTCCTCGAGGGGCGGGTCAGCTACGCGCTGCAGCGCAGCGAGGACGCCTCGACCGGGGGCACGCTGACCAACTCGCCGCGCCACCTCGCCAAGGTCAACCTCACGGCCCCCTTCCTGGCCGAGAAGCTGGTGGCCGCCCTGGAGATCCAATACACGAGCAGCCGGGAGACGCTTCAGGGGGTCCGGGCGGGCGGCTTCGGGATCGCGAACGTCACGCTGCTCAGCCGGGCCTGGAGGAAGGGTCCCGGCCTGTCGCTGAGCATTTTCAATCTGCTCGACAAGAGTTACGGCGATCCGGGCGGGGCGGAACACTTACAAGCCGTCATCCCTCAGGACGGCCGCAGCCTTCGCGCCCAAGTGAAGTACGAGTTCTAGCGGTCGCCATGAAACGCGATCCGACCCCCGGGCCACTCCTGTCGGCGAGCCGGATCGCCGCCGTGCTTCTGGCCGTTCTCGTGTCGCCGGCCGGCCCCGGGACACGGGCCGCCCCGCGGCCGGCGGTCCGGATCGCGGTCATCGTCAGCCAGGACGCGGCCCCTTGCGAGGAAGTGCTGGACGGCTTCAGGAGCTTCCTGGAACGGCAGGGCGTCCCGGCGCAGATCGATGTCCATGCGCTGCACGGCGACGGGGCGGGCGCCGACGCCGTCCTGCAGCGCGCGCGCGCGGACGGGGCGCAGCTGCTGTTCACGCTCGGGTCGCTGGGCACGCAGGCGGCGGTGCGCCAGGTGCAGGACACACCGATCGTCGCCGGGCTGGTGCTGAACACGGAGGATCTGGGACACGCCGCCAACGCCACGGGCGTGGTGCTGGAGTTCCCCGTCGAGACCGAGCTGCGCTTCATGCGGCGGCTCCTGCCCGGGCAGCGCAACGTCGGCGTCCTGTTCAATCCGGCCGAGAACCAGGGCCGCATCGACGAGGCCGCGCGCACGGCCAGGGACCTGGGCCTCCATCTGCACGCCCGCAAGGTCGAGACGCCGAGGGACCTTCCCGGCGCCCTGGACAGCCTCAACAAGCGCGCCGACGTCCTGTGGGGGGTCGCGGACCAGGTGGTCCTGAACCCGCAGACCGTCAAGCCGATCCTCCTCTTCACCCTGCACAACCGGATTCCCTTCGTCGGGCTTTCGGCCACCTGGGTGAAGGCAGGGGCCCTGTACGCGCTCGACCGGGACTACGCGGATATCGGAAAGCAGTGCGGCGAGATGGCGCTGAAGATCCTGCAGGGGGCGGCCCCCAGGTCCGTCCCGCCCGCGCCGCCCCGCAAGGTCCTCTACTCGGTGAACATGAAGACCGCCCGGATCCTGAAGCTCGACATCCAGACCGGCCTGCTGCAGGGGGCGCAGGCGGTGGTCGATTGATGCGGAGGTCCGAGAAGCCGTGAAGCTGCCTGCGATCCGGAGAATCGGGCTGGCCGCCAAGTTCAACGCCCTGATCGTGGCCTCGATCCTGGCGACGATCCTGAGCGCGGGGGCGCTGGCCGTGCGCGAGCAGATCACGGCCAGCTACCGGCAGCTGCTTTCGGACGGCGCCGCCGTCGCGGCGATGGTCGCCGGCAACAGCGAATACGCCATTTATACGGAGAACCGCGAGGCCTTGATGCAGATCGTCGAGGGGCTTTACAACTACCCCTCGGTGGCCTACGTGCGCCTCGCCGACCGGCGGGATCGGAGTCTCGTCGAGCGGGCTTTCCGCTCCGGCGGGCTGCCCCCGCTGGTGCACCACGCGCGCGGCGTGGAGGGGACAGAGGCCACCTTTGCCGACCGGGCCGACCGGCTCGCCGGCCGTGACTACATCGACCTCGTCGTCCCGGTGGCGGGCGCCGGCGGGCAGAAGGAGGCGGCGCTGTTCCCGGAGCAGGGCGCCGCGTCCTCCGGCAGGGAGATCATCGGCTACGTGCAGATTGGATTGAGCCAGGAAGGCATGCGCCAGAGGGTGCGCGCCTTTCTCCTGCACGCCTCCGCCTCGGCCGCGGTCTGCGTCCTCCTCTTCGTGGGAGCAACCCTGTTCCTGACCCGCAAGATCACCTCGCCCATCCGGTCGCTCGCGCAAGCCGCACGCGCCGTGGCCATGGGACGCCTCGACCACATCGTCGGGGAGGTGAATTCGCGCGACGAGATCCACGATCTGCGGATGTCATTCGCGGCCATGCTCGATCGCCTGCGCGCCTCCCGCGCGCAGGTCGAAAGCAGCCAGCGCGATCTGGAGAACAAGGTCGAGCAGCGCACGCGCGAGCTCGAGCGGGCCACGAAGAAGGCCTACGAGCTGGCCCACCAGGCCGACTCGGCCAACCGGGCGAAATCCCAGTTCCTTGCCAACATGAGCCACGAGATCCGCACCCCGATGAACGGGGTCATCGGCATGGCCGATCTGCTGATGGAGACCGAGCTGTCGCCGCGGCAGCGGAAGTTCGCCGAGACCGTGCGCACCTCCGCAGAGGCGCTGCTCGGCGTGATCAACGACATCCTCGACTTCTCCAAGATCGAGGCGGGGAAGCTCGAGCTCGAAACAGTGGACTTCGATCTGCGCCAGGTGGTCGAGGACATCTGCGACATCCTGGCGCCGCGCGCGCAGGTCAAGGGGCTCGAGCTGGCCTGCGTCATCCACGACGGCGTGGCGACCCACGTCAGCGGGGACCCCGGGCGGCTGCGGCAGGTCCTGATCAACCTGGTCGGCAACGCCATCAAGTTCACCGAGCAGGGGGAGGTCGTGGTGCGCGTGACGTCCGAGGAGCAGGTGCGCGATTCGGCCCTCCTCCGATTCGAGGTCGCCGACACCGGAATCGGCATCGACAAGGAAACGTGCGGCAGGATCTTCAGCGCGTTCACGCAGGCCGACGGATCGACCACGCGCAGGTATGGCGGCACCGGTCTCGGACTGACGATCGCCAGGCAGTTCGCGGAGATGATGGGCGGGTCGATCGGCGTCGAGAGCGAGCCCGGAAGTGGCTCGAACTTCTGGTTCACCGCCCGGCTCGGGAGGCAGGCCCAGCGGGCCCGCCGCCGGACCTCGCCGCGGAAGAACCTGCAGGGGCTCATGGTGCTGATCGTGGACGACAACGCCACGAACCGGGAGCTGCTGCACCACCAGGTGTCCTCCTGGGGGATGCGGAACGGCTGCGCGGAGGGCGGGCGCCAGGCGCTCGAGATGCTGCGCGAAGCCGCGGCCGGCGGCAGGCCGTTCGACATCGCCATCCTGGACATGATGATGCCCGGCATGAACGGTCTGGAGCTGGCCCGGCGGATCAAGTCCGAGGGATCGATCGCGGCCGTGCGGCTGGTGCTGCTCACGTCGGTGGGCCTGCGGGGGGACGCGGTGGAGGCCCGGCGGGCGAAGATCGAGGCCTATCTGAGCAAGCCGGTGCGGCAGTCGGACCTCTACAACTGCCTCGCCACCCTCATGGGACGCGAGGCGGACGCCGGCGTCCTCGTCACCCGGCACACTCTGTCCGAGAAGCGGCCGGCCCTGCAGGGGCACGTCCTGCTGGCGGAGGACAACCCGGTCAACCAGGAAGTCATCCTGGCCATGCTCGAGTCCCTGGGTCTGAGCATCGACCTGGCCGAGGACGGCGAGGCGGCCCTGCAGAAGCTCGCCGCCGGCGCCTACGACCTGGTGCTGATGGACTGCCAGATGCCGAAGAAGGACGGCCTGGAGGCCACGGCGGAGCTGCGGCGGCGGGAAGACGCCATGAAGCTCAACCACATGCCGGTCGTCGCCCTCACCGCCAACGCCATGGAAGGGGACCGCGAGCGCTGCCTGGCCGCCGGGATGGATGACTACCTGAGCAAGCCTCTGCGGCGGGAAAACCTGGAGGCCGTCCTCGGGAAATGGCTGGCGGCCGACCGCGGAAACCAGGCCGGGCCCGCGGCCAGCCGGCAGGACGCCGCCGGAGCCGCGGCCGGCGAGGACGGACCCGCCGTGCTCCCCGCCGGTGGCGACGGGGGCGGCGCACCGGCCGGCATCGCCGCGGGGGGCGAGCCGATCGAGGGGGGCGCTCCGATCGACATGAAGACGCTCGAGAGCATGCGCATCGTCCAGCGCGACGGGAGGCCGGACATCCTCGCCCGGGCCGTCAGCCTGTATCTGCAGACCTCGCCCGACCTGATGAGAGACCTGCGCCGGGCGGCCGATCGGGGAGAGACCGAGACGATCCACCGGGCGGCCCATAACCTGAAGTCCAGCAGCGCCATGGTGGGCGCCCTTCGCCTGTCCGCCCTGTTCAACCGGCTGGAGTCCCAGGCCCGCCAGGCCCCCGGGACGTTCGCGGCCGGGGGGCTGGAGGAGATCGAAGCCGAATTCGCCCGGGTCGTCCGGGCGCTCGAGACGATTCCGGGGAGGACACCATCGTGAGCGGCGCGGAACCGCAGGAGAAGAAGTCCCTGATCCTGGTCGTGGAGGACGACACCTCGATCCGCGAGCTCGTCAAGGAGGCTCTCGAGCACTTCCAGTTCGCGGTCGTGGAGGCCAGGAACGGCGCGGAGGGAGTGGCGGCGTTCACCGCCCACAAGCCCGAAATTGTCCTGATGGACGTGCGCATGCCGGTGATGGACGGCTTCGAGGCGACGGCCGCCCTGCGCCGGATCCCCGCCGCCGCGACCACGCCGATCCTGATCCTCACCGGCCTGGACGACACCGACTCGATCCGCAGGGCCTACGAAGCCGGGGCGACAGACTTCGCCTCCAAGCCGGTCAACCTCTTCGTGCTGGGGCATCGCGTGCGCTACATGCTGCGGGCCAAGCACGCCCTCGACGACCTGCGGGGCAGCGAGGCGCGGCTGGCGAGCGCCCAGCGCATCGCCCGTCTCGGCAACTGGGAGAGGCAGATCAAGTCCGGACGGATGCAATGGTCGGCGGAGATGTTCCGCATCTTCGGCGTCGATCCGAAGACGTTCAAGCCGGAACTCCGGACCTATCTCGATCTGCTCCATCCGCAGGACCGCGAGCTGGTGGCGCGCGCCACGGGTGATGCGGTGCGCCGGGAGGGGCCGTACAGCTTCGACGCGCGCATCCTCGTCTCCGAGGGGGTCGTGCGCCACGTGCACGAGCAGGCCGAGGTCGTGTTCGACGACAATGGCACGGCCCTGCGTCTCGAGGGCACGACCCAGGACATCACGGAGCGCAAGCAGATCGAGGACCAGATCCGCTTCCTGGCCTATTACGACGGCCTCACCCGTCTGCCCAACAGGGCGCTGTTCGTGGAGCGGCTCAATCAGTCGCTGGCCGGCGCCCAGCGCCAGGGGCGGACGCTGGCGATGCTGTTTCTGGACCTCGACCGCTTCAAGAGGATCAACGACACGCTCGGACACACTCTCGGCGATCGCCTGCTGCAGGCGGTCTCGGAGCGCCTGAAGAAATGCCTGCGCAGCACCGACACGATTGCCCGCGGCGATCCGCTGGCCTCGAGCGACAGCGTCGCCCGGCTCGGCGGAGACGAGTTCATCGTGACGATCTCCGACATCGCGCGCGGCGAAGACGCAGCCCGGATCGCGCGCCGCATCATCGAGTCGATGGCCGAGCCGTTCATGCTCGACGACCACGAGGTCTTTGTCACGGGCAGCATCGGCATCAGCCTGTTCCCGCACGACGGCGCCGACGTGGAGACGCTTCTCAAGAACGCCGACTCCGCCATGTACCACGCGAAGGACGCAGGGCGGGGCAACTACCAGTTCTACAACAAGTCGATGAACGCCTCGGCGTTCCAGCGCCTGGCGCTGGAGAACGCCATGCGCAAGGCCCTCGAGCGCGGGGAGTTCATGCTGCACTATCAGCCCCAGGTGGACGTGACCACGGGGGCCATCTTCGGCGCCGAGGCGCTGATCCGCTGGAAGCACCCCGACCTGGGCATGGTCGCCCCGGCGGACTTCATCCCGCTGGCGGAGGAGAGCGGGCTCATCCTGCCGATCGGGGAATGGGTGGTGCGCGCCGCGTCCGCCCAGGGCAAGGCCTGGCAGGACGCCGGCCACGGGCCGCTGATCGTGGCGGTCAATCTCTCGGGCCGCCAGTTCCGGCAGCAGCAGCTCGTCCATACCGTGGATGACGCCTTGAAAGAGACGGGCTTCGACCCGCGCTGCCTCGAGCTCGAAATCACCGAGAGCGTCCTGGTGCAGAACGTCGAGGACGCCATTGCCTCGCTGAAGCGTCTCAGGGCGATGGGCCCGCGCGTTTCGATCGACGACTTCGGCACCGGCTACTCGTCCCTGACCTACCTGAAGCGCTTCCCGATCGACACCCTGAAGATCGACCAATCGTTCACCCGCGATATCGGCACCGACCCCGGCGACGCGGCCATCACGGCGGCCATCATCGCCATGGCGGAAGGCCTGAAGATGGCGGTGATCGCCGAGGGAGTCGAGACGGAGGAGCAGCGCGACTGCCTGCTGGATCGTCGCTGCCGGTTGATGCAGGGCTACCTGTTCAGCAAGCCGGTGCCGGCGGAGCAGTTCAAGGTCCTGCTCGAGAAGCAGGCAGCCGGCCACAAGATCGGGGCCCAGACAAAGCCCCGCCGCCGGGCCGCCAGGTGAATCCCGCCACGTAGTCGCATGGCGGGCCTCCTGATCAGGGTTCGCGGAGAATGACCCGGGCGTCGAGCGCCACCGCGCCGGTGGCGGAGCAGAGGAGAGGGTTCGCCTCGGCGTCGGCGACTTCCGGGAGAGACAGGACGAGACGGGCCAGGGCCTCGAGCGCGGAGGCGATGGCGTCGAGGTCCGCGGCGGGACGGCCGCGCTCCCCGGCGAGCAGGCGGCCGGCGCGCGTGGCGCGGATCATCTCCTCGATCTCGGCGCGGGGGCAGGGAAGCGTGCGGATGGCCACGTCGCGCACGGACTCGGCGTGGATGCCGCCCGCCCCGAACAGGAGCAGCGGCCCCAGGTGCTCATCGCGCCGCGCGCCGCAGATCGTCTCGATGCCGCCGCGGAGGAAAGGGGTGATCCGCACCGCGGGCCGGCCCGAACCCGGGCGCCGCCCGCCTGGCTGCAGCCGCATCGTCTCCCGGCAGGCACGCCGGACCTCATCCGGAGTCCTCAGGTCCAGATGCACGCCGCCCGCCTCGCTTTTGTGCGGGACGGCCGCGTCGTGCACCTTGAGGACCACGGGAAAGCCGAGCGCTTCGGCGGCCCGTGCCGCGGCCTCCTCGTCACGGGCGATGCGCGCCGGCAGCACCGGGACGCCGGCATGCGCCAGCAGGCTCGCCGCCTCGTCCTCGGCCAGGGCGCGCTCCGGCCGACGGAGCGCATCCTCGATCGCGCCCCGGATCCCGGGGGGCAGCTCGGCCAGGCCCTCCGGCTGCCGGGGCTCGCGTCGCCAGGCCAGAGCCCTGGAGGCCCGGGCGTGGGCGCGCCCCCCGCGGGCCAGGGCCGCCGCGACCCGCGCCGCGACCTCCGAGGAGACGTACAGCGGCAGGCCGTGACGGCGCAGGGCCGCGAACGCCTCCCGCTCCTCGTCGGCGTAAAGATCGTGGATGAGGATCGGTTTGCCGGTTTCACGCCTGCGGCGATCCAGGAAGGCGGCGAGGGCCTCGTCGTACAGCGCGTAGCCGCCGAACAGGATCACCTGGTCGCAGCCGGGCCAGCCCAGGATCGGGTCGAGGATCTTCTCGTACACGCGCGCGTCGTACTCCGACCGGCCGGCGAACTCGACCGGGTTGTGCACGATTGCCGCGAAGGGCGGCAGGTGATCGCGCAGGTGCGCCGCCAGGTCGTCCGGGAGGGGTTCGATCCGGAGCCCCGCCTCCGCCGCGGCGTCCGACGTCAGGGTGGCGTGGCCGCCTCCCTCCCCGACCAGCGCCACGGCCGGTCCGGAAGGAAGCGGCGAGGTCAGGAAGGCCAGCGCCGCCGGGAGCGCTTCATCGGCCCGATCCAGGAGCACGGCTCCGGCCTGCTCCAGCGCCTGCGCCACGGCCTCCCCCTGTCCGGCCAGCGCTCCGGTGTGCGACCGGGCGGAACGCCGCCCCTCGCGCGTGCGGCCGCCCCGCAGGACCAGGACCGGCTTCTCCGACGCCGTGCGCTCGACCGCCTCGAGGAAGGCGCGGCCGCGGCCGCGCACGAACCCTTCCGCGAAGACCAG
>JACOUZ010000269.1 GCA_016177515.1 Acidobacteriota bacterium | reverse complement strand
GTCCCCGCCTGCTCGCGCAAGGTCGAGCCGACCATGGTCATCCAGACCGACAGCGAGCGCGTGCTGCTGAGCCGCCGGCTGGTCCTGGAGATCCTGGCGTCGTCGGTCGACCTGTCCCTGGCGTCCCGGGAGGGGAAGGGCTGGATGAAGCGCTACGGCGCGCGCCCCGAGCGCTTCGGCCCCAAGGCCCCGCCCGCGGCCGCGGGCGGGCGCGACCGGGCCCGCGCCGGGCACCACGCGGCGGCCCCTCCCGGCGCGACGGCCACGGTGGCGCAGCCGGTGAAGGCAGACAACGAGCTGTACGTGCGCGATTACGCGAAGTGCATCCTCTGCTACAAGTGCGTCGAGGCGTGCGGCGACGACGCCCAGAACACCTACGCCATCGCCGTGGCGGGCCGCGGCTTCGCGGCGCGCATCTCGACCGAGTACGCGGCGCCCCTGGGCGACTCGGCGTGCGTCTATTGCGGCAACTGCATCGGCGTCTGCCCGACCGGAGCGCTGATGTTCAAGAGCGAATTCGACATGCGGCGGGCCGGCACCTGGGACGAGAGCAAGCAGGCGGTCACGGAGACGATATGCCCCTATTGCGGCGTCGGCTGCCCGCTCGAACTGCGGGTGCAGGACAACACCATCGTCAAGGTCACGTCCCCCCTGGACCATGACGTGACCCGCGGCAACCTGTGCATCAAGGGGCGCTTCGGCTGGCAGTTCGTTCAGAACCGCGCGCCCGAAAAGACCTGAGGCGACCGCCCCGCCCGCCGCGCGCGGGCCGGCCTCACGTCTCGGCGCGGTCCTCCGGAGCAAAATCGTAGCCGACGACCTGCAGCACCTCCACGGCCGTGCGGAAGCGTCCGAACTGCGGCATCAGGTAGGCTCCAACCACATCCGACTTCACCGCCTCCAGCATCTCGCGGGCGATCTGGATGCCCTCCCGGCGCCCCGCATCGGGCGTGGCGGCCCGGGCCATGCGCTCTCTGATCGGACCGGGAATCTGCATGCCCGGGACCTCGTTGTGCAGGAACTCGGCATTGCGCGCGCTGGCCAGCGGGCAGATGCCGGCCAGAATGGGCAGGCCGAGCGTCCGCGTGTCGGCCAGGAAGCGCCTGAGGACCTCGGGATCGTAGACCGGCTGAGTCATGACGAACTCGGCGCCGGCGCGCTTCTTCTCCTCCAGCCGCCGGAGCTCGCGGTCGTAATCGTGCGCGGCCGGCTCGGCCCCGCAGGCCATGAGGAACGAGGTGCGGCCCTGCATCGGCTTGCCCGAGGGGTCCATGCCGTAGTTGAGCAGATCGGCGAGCCGCAGAAGGCCGATCGAGTCCAGGTCGAACACGGCGGTGGCGGTCGGGAAGTCCCCCATCTTCGGCGGGTCGCCGGTGATGATCACCAGGTTGCGGATGCCGAGGACCCAGGTGCCGATCAGGTCGGAGTGCAGGCCAAGCAGATTGCGGTCGCGGCAGCAGACGTGCAGGATGACGTCGATCCCGGCCTTCTCCTTGATCAGGAGCGCCAGCGCCAGGTTGCTCATGCGGGCCACGGCGCGCGGCCCGTCGGCGGTGTTCACGACGTCGACCCCGGCGCGTTTCAGCATCCCCGCCGCCAGGAGCGCGCGGGCCGGATCGAGCCCCGGGTCGGGATTGACCTCGACCGAGACGACGAAGGCCCCGGGACCCTGGACAGGCAGGCGCGGGCCCGCCGGGTCGAGGCGCTCGCGGTAGACGCGCTCGAGCTTCGCGCCCAGGGGAGACTTCCGCTCCATCGGCACGGGCGGCTGCCGGCGGACCTCGGGAACCGACAGGGTCGCCTTCGCCTCCTCGATCTTCACCCGCCCGCCGGACAGCATGGTGGCGGCGTCCACCACGCGCCGGATGTGCTCGGGGCCGGTGCCGCAGCAGCCGCCGACCAGCGCCAGGCCGCACTGGAACAGGCGGCGCGCGTAGACGCCGAAGTATTCCGGCGTGGTCATGTAGATGGTCCTCTCGTCCAGCCGGCGCGGACGGCCGGCGTTCGGCTGGGCGCTGACCGGGCGGCCGTGGCCGAGCATCTCCCGGGCCACTTCGAACACGAAGGCCGGGCCTTCGGCGCAGTTGACCCCCACGACGTCGGCGCCGCGGTCGTTCAGGAAATCGGCGATCATGGCCGGCGAGAGGCCGTCGATCGCCGGCCGGTCCTCGCTGAACGACATCTGCGCCACGATCGGGCCGGTGTAGAGCGCGCGGGCCGCCTCGAGGGCCGCCTCCATCTCGGCGGCGCTGATGAAGGTCTCCAGAACCAGGAGATCGATCCCCTCTTCGAGGAGCGCCTCGATCTGCTCCTTGAAGACCGATGCGAGGGCCGCGCGCCGCTCGTCGTTCAGGCCCCCGGTCATCCGGCCCGTGGGGCCCACCGATCCGGCCACGTAGCTCTGGCCGGCGGCCGCCTGGCGGGCCAGGCGCACGCCCGCCCGGTTGATGTCGCGCAGGCGATCCTGCGCCCCGTAGCGGCTGAGAAGCTCGCGGTTCGCGCCGAAGGTGTTGGCCTCGATGATCTGCGCCCCCGCCGCCACGTAGTCCCGATGGATGTCGAGCACGAGATCGGGGCGCGCCAGGTTGGCCTCGTCGAACGAGCGGGTGATGAAGTAGCCGCGCGCGTAGAGCTGCGTCCCCATGGCCCCGTCGAAAACGAGAGGGCCGCGCTTCAGGGCCTCGAGGAAGGGCGTGTCGGGAAGGGGCATCTTGATCCCGCGCAGCCGCCGGAGGGGCCGGGAGCGCTCCATGGAAGGAGGTGGAGCCGACGGCCGGGGTTGAACCGGCGACCTACTGATTACGAATCAGTTGCTCTACCACTGAGCTACGTCGGCGCCCGCTGGTCGTGCCGTCCTGAGCCACAAGAACGGTCGCGCGAAGATCTCGTAGTCTAAGCGGGCCCCGCTCGTGATGCAAGTCAGGATCTGACACGGCGCGGCAGGAGTGGGGATGCCGTGGCAATCATTGTCACCCGGAAACGTAATCCTCGCCCTTGCGCTTCGGAGCTTCTTCCCTAAGTTATGCAGGGGGTTAAGGCCCGGGGGCGGGCGGGCGTGGCATCCTGGCACTCTGCTTGCCCTTGTTTGAGCTGGCGGAGAGCGCCACCATGCAGAACAAACGCGGGATCGCGGCGGAGATGCGGGACGGCTTCACGCTCGTGGAGCTGCTCGTCGTCGTCGCGGTCATCGGCATCATCTCGGCAGTCGCCCTGCCAAACCTGCTCAACGCGCTCGACAAGGCCAAGCAGAAGAAGACGATGTCCGATGCGCGCACAATCGGCGTCGCCGTCGAGGCCTACGCGGTCGACACCGCCAAGTATCCGTTGAACACCGCGACCTGGGCGGCCCTCAAGTCTCAGGTCGATCCCTACTTCATCAAGGCCCCTCCGGATGCGGACGGCTGGAGCAATACCTGGGACGCCGGCACCACCGCCACCGGCGACAACTACACCGTCGCCAGCAACGGGAAGGACGGCATCACCGGCGTCCGCCCCGGCGGCATGACCACGAGCTTCGACTGCGACATCGTGTTCTCCCAGGGCCGCTTTTACCAGTGGCCCGAGGGGACCCAGTCCTAGTAGACTCCGGCCCTTTCCGGCACGCACCGAAGGAGGCCGTCTGCCCGCTCCACTTCGCACCCTGGCCCGGAGGCACCGCGTCGAAGCGCGCGACCGGGGGTCCCGATTCATCGCGACCGCCTTCCCGGCGCGCGACGAGACCGGCGCCCGCGCCGGGATCGAGACGATCCGGGAGGAGTTCACGGACGCCACGCACCACTGCTGGGCGTTCGTCCTCCTGGGGCCGGGGGAGAACGCGCAGCCGCTCGAACGCTGGCATGACTCCGGCGAGCCCGCCGGGACGGCGGGCCCTCCGATCCTGCAGGCGATCCGGGGCGCGGGGCTCGGCAACACGGTCGTCGTGGTCACGCGCTACTTCGGCGGCACGCGGCTCGGCAAGGGAGGGCTGGCGCGCGCCTACCGCGGCGCCGCGGCCCTGGCGCTCGCCGCGGCGCCGTCGGTCCTGGCGGTCCGGGAGAGCCGGCTGCGGGTGAGCGTGCCGATCGCTCTCGACGGCGAGACGCGCCACCTGGTGGCGCGCCACGGCGGCCGGGTGGAGGAGGCCGCCTACGACGATCCGCGCCGGGCCGTCCTCCTGGCCCGCGTCCCCGCGGATTCCGCCGGCGCTCTGCGCGAGGATCTCCAGGCCCTGGCGAAAGGAGACGCCTCCGTGTCCGGCGAGGTTTGATCCGGCCGCAGCCGGCTGTTATTATCGCCGGCACCGGGGGGGATCGATGTCCTTCTTCAAAGATCAGCGCCCGCGCGCGGGAAACGGCGAAGAGGCCGGCGGCATGACCCTCATCGATCGGGACGTGACCCTGATCGGCGAAATCGTCTCGGAGGAGAACATCCGGCTGCGCGGGCGGGTCGAGGGGAACGTCATCACCTCCGGCTCGGTCGTCATCGAGCCGCCGGGATCGGTGCGGGGAGACATCACGGCCGAGAACCTGATCGTCGAAGGCTCGATCGAAGGGAAGGTCGTGGTGGCGCGCAAGTTCGAGCTCCGTCCCACCGGACGCATGCGCGGGGACATCCGCGCCTCGATCGTCGCCATCGCCGAGGAATCGTTCCTGCAGGGAAAGGTCCTGGCCACCGAGAAGATCTCCACCAATGTCCGGAAGCGGCGGCTCGAAAAATCGTGAACGGCGGGCCCGCGGGCCACTCCCGCCTGGTCGTCTTCCTGATTCTGGCCGGCGGCCTGTCGGCGCTCCTGTTTTTCTACACGCTGGGGCACCGGAGGCCGGAGATCCCCGCCGACGCCGACCATCTCCACAGTTTCGAGCCGGCGGGTTGCCTGGAGTGCCACGGTCCGGCCGGAAAGGACCCGCGCGGCAAGAACCACCCCCTCAACGATCGCTGCTTCGACTGCCACGAGCGGGACTCCCGAGCCGCCGGGACAGGGCGCCCGTCACCAGGTGCACTCCGACCAGCGGAGCCGCCAGGAGGAGTCGCCGCCTGAGGGTCCGGTACGGCTGCCGGCCGGCGATCAGGTCGGACAGGACGCGGGCGATCGCGGGGCTGCGCGAGCCGAGAAGGACCAGGCGCTCGACGAAGGGCGCGTCGAAGAAGCGGCCGGCGTGCGCCGCGGCCCGGGAGAGGTCCGGGGCGAAGCGGCGCGCCCAGGATTCGGAGTAGAGTTCGGGTTTGCGCCGGAGGAGCGCGTCCGCGAGCAGATCGGCCGACTCCATGGCGTAGTAGATTCCTTCGCGCGTCAGGGGGTCGACGAACCGCCCCGCGTCTCCCACGATCGCCCAGCCGTTCCCCTGCACGCGCGCCCCGCGCCCGTCTGTGAGCGCGCCCGGGATGAGGGCGGCGTAGCCCTCCGAGCGTCGCAGGATTCCTTCCGGATAGCGGGCGCACAGGAAGCGGTCCATCAGGCGCCGCAGATCCGAGGCGGGGAGGGCCCCCAGGGTGGCGCAGATTCCGGCCGAGGAGTGATCAGGCCGCGGGAAGACCCAGAGGTACCCGTGCAGGCCGGCGTAGAACTTGAGCGTGATGAAATCCTCCGAGATCTGCGGCAGGTAGTAGCCGATCCCCTGCGACACGTTCTCCCGGGATTCGCCGCCCAGCAGCTTCCGGCGCGCGCTGCCCGCCGCCCCGTCGGCGGCCACCAGAAAATCGAAGGGGCCGTGGGTGTCCCCCTGCGCTTCCGACGCGTGAGCCGCCGGATCGCGCGGCGCGAGGGTGCGCACCCACCAGCGGCCCCGCGAATCGTCCGGGTGCGCCTCCGTCCGGGGCTCCCGGCCGCTGCCTTGCCGGTGGAACGACTGGACGCGGGCCCGCACCCAGCGGGCGCCGGCGGCGACCGCCCGATCCAGCATGAACGTGTGGAGGTCGGCGCGGCTGAAGACGAACAGGGGATCGGCCAGGGGGAAGCGAGCCTCCCGCCCGGAGGGCGACACCAGGAGGCAGTCGCGGATCTCCTTTCCGGGAAGGCGGCCATCAAGGAGGTAGGGGTAGCGCTCGATGCCGCGCGCGGGGATGCCGCCGCCGCACGCCTTCTCGAAGTGCGAGCGCGGCTCGAACAGGCTCACGGCGCACCCGCCCTCCGCCAGCCGCAGCGCACAGCGCGCCCCGCCCGGGCCGCCCCCGATGACGGCCACCCGCAGTCCGTCCGCCCCGCTCATGGAGATGCCTGGCACAGGGTCGCGGCCCTCCGCTCCCGTTTCCGATCATAGCGGCAAAGGGG
>JACOUZ010000044.1 GCA_016177515.1 Acidobacteriota bacterium | reverse complement strand
GATCGCCACGCCGCCCGCCAGAAGCGCCCAGGCCACGGTGCCGGGCCCGAACAGGTTGTTCCGGATCCAATCGTGCAGGAGGGCCCCCGCCACGAGGGCCGGAAGGGTGGTGGTCAGGAGCAGCGCGCACCCCCGGGGCCCCGAGAATCCCCCCCGCCCGTCCAGGCGAAGGAGATCCAGGAACTTCCGGCGCTCCAGGAAGACCACCGCGAGGATGGCCCCGAGCTGGATGAAGATCTCGAACGTCTCGGACGTCTCGCCGGTGAAGCCGAGCAGATGGCCGGCGACGATCAGGTGACCCGTGGAGGAGACCGGCAGGAACTCGGTCAGACCCTCGACGATCCCGAGCAGGATCGCGATCCCGATGAAGCCCATGGCGGCGGAGCCTACATGACCCCGTGGGGCGTTGCAAGGCCGGGCAGGCCGGGGGCGGGCTTCTACTGGGGCATCTTCTTCAGCCCGGTGATCTCGACCAGGACGCCGTGCCAGCCCACGGGATTCCCCGAGGGGTCGCGCACCAGGATGGTCTCGTCGCGGAACCAGCGCACCTCCCCCTGCCGATCGAGGAGGCGGTACTCGGAGGTCGCGAACCCCTTTTTGCGGATCGCCTCTTCGCCGAGCTGGATGAGCGAACCCGCGTCGTCGGGATGGAGGATTTTCATGAAGAAGTCCCGGTCGCGGGTCCACTCCTCCTCGGTGTAGCCCAGCATGACCGCGGCCTGGGGGCTGATGTAGCGCGTCCGGTACGGGGGATCGACGTCGCACACGTAGATGATCGCCGGGATGTGCTCGACCAGGCTGCGGAACCGGATCTCGGTCTCGGCGAGCTGCGCCATCAGGCGCGAATTCTCGAGCGCCACCGCGGCCAGGTCGGCGAAGTGCCGGGCCAGCTCCAGGTCCTGGGGCGTCCACGTATGCGGGCGCCGGGTGATCAGGATCAAGAGCCCGAAGCTCTCCTTGCCGCTCAGGAGCGGCAGGTAGGCGATCCCCCTGATCGCCATCAGCTCGCGGGCGCGCGGATTGACCCGGGCGTCATCTTCGGCGTTCCCGATGGCGACCGGCCGGCAGGTCCTGAGGGCCTGCTGCGCGCCGCACGCCTGGGAGAGCTGGAACTTCAGGCGCGGCGCGTCCAGGGGGTGCCGGCCGGAGCTGATGACCCCGTACAGCGCCTGTTCGTTCCTGTCGACCAGGGCGATGTGGGCGCCCGTGACCCCGAGCAGGCTCGCGGCCGTGTCGATGATCTTCTTGAGGGTGGCCCGCTCGTTGCCGAGGCGCGCCACGTCCGCCGTGAGGCGGCAGAGGCGCAACAGCTGCGCGTTGTGGCGGCGCAGATCGTCCAGGTGTTTCTGGCTGGTCGGTTCGGGCATCCGGGAGGTCCCCGCCCTCCTTCGCCGCCTCCTATTTAGGATGGTATCTCCCCGCTGTCAACTCCCAATCTTCGCCCGACCTTCGTCCCGGTCCGATTCGGTTGACTCCGGCGGGGCATCCGGCCTATACGGGTGGGTCTTTCCGGGGGGGCCCGGTCCGCCCTCCGGCACCTTGGGAGGTGAGACATGGGCTCGAACACGCTGCTGCTCGCGACCGTCGCCCTGGCACTGGCCGCGGCCGGCAGCCCCGGCGAGGGCCGCAAACGCTCCCGGGAGATCGTCACCGGCGATCGGCTGACCCTGGCGAGGGTCGCCCGGTACCCTCCGCCGGGAACGCGCATCCCGGGCGGCTTCCGGTTCGGCCACGACGGGCGCTATCTCTATTTCCTTGGCCTCGAGGGAGGCGGGTCAGCCCGGGCGCTGTTCCGGGAGGAGGTCGCGACGGGGGACCGCGAGATCGTCGCCCGCCCGCCGCAGGCCGCCTCGCCTTCGGAGAGCGGGCTCACTCCCGAGGAGATCCTCCGCCGCGAACGCCAGAGGATCCAGGAGAAGGGGATCACTCTCTACGCCCTGGCCGCCCGGGCGGACGTGGCGGTGTTCGACTGGCGCGGAGACGTCTACCTGGTCCGGCCGGGACAGGACCCGCTCCGACTGACGGAGACTCCGGCCTCGGAGATCGATCCGCAGCTCTCCCCCGGCGGCACCCGGCTGGCGTTCGCGCGCGACGGGGATCTGTACGTCCTCGACCTCGCCTCCCTCGAGGAAACACGCCTGACCGAAGGGGCGCGCGACGGGGTGTCGCATGGAATCGCCGAGTACATCGCCCAGGAGGAGATGGACCGGTCGTCGGGATTCTGGTGGTCGCCCGACGGCAGCCGCATTGCCTACGCCGAGGTGGACGAGACCGGCGTTCCCGTCTACCCCATCGTCCACCAGGGGAAAGCCGAGCGTGAGGTGGAGTCGACGCGCTACCCATTCGCCGGAGGTCCGAACGCCCGGGTGCGGCTGGGAATCGTTCCCGTGCAAGGAGGCGACACCGTCTGGGTCCGCCTGCCGGACACCGGGGACGATTTCTACATTCCGCGCGTGCGCTGGGACGAGGGCGGCTCGCTGCTGGTCCAGGTGCAGAGCCGCGACCAGAGGAGGCTGCGGCTCGTGCGCGCCGACCCCGTGACCGGAGGCGCCACGCTGCTTCTGGAGGACCGATCAGACACCTGGGTCGATCTGCACGACGACCTGCGTCCCTTGCGCGACGGGCGGTTTCTCTGGTCGAGCGCCGCGACCGGATTCCGGCACCTCGAGCTCCGGGGGCGCGACGGGGCTCTGATCCGCCGACTCACCTCGGGGGACTGGCCGATCGACGCCCTGGAAGGAGTGGACGAGGAGGAAGGGCTGGTCTTCTTCTCCGGCGCCCGGGAAGGCCCGCTGGAGCGGCCGATCTACCGGACCCGCCTGGACGGCGGGCCGGTCGAAAGAGTCACGGCCGATCCGGGCTGGCATCAGGCGGTCTTCTCGCGCGACGGACGGCTCTTCGTGGACGTCCACGACAGCGCCGCCGCGCCGCCCCGCGTCCTGCTCAGGGACGCCGCCGGCCGGGAGGTGCGCCTGCTCGATGCGAACGCCGATCCGGAGCCCGAGGCGCTCGGCCTCGAGCCGCCCGAGTTCGTGACCCTCAAGACCGCCGGCAACGTCCTTCTGCACGGCGCGATCTACAAGCCGCGGCCGCTCCAGAAGGGACGGAAGCACCCGGCCATCGTGCGCGTCTACGGCGGCCCGACTGCCCTGTCGGTGAAGAACTCGTGGGAGCTCACCCAGGACCTGCGCGCCCAGTACCTCGCCCGCCACGGCTACGTGGTCTTCCGCCTCGACAACCGCGGGACTCCAAGGCGCGGCCGGGCCTTCGAGGCCGCGCTCGACCGCCGGCTCGGATCGGTCGAGGCGGAGGATCAGATCGCCGGGGCGCGCTACCTTGCCGGCCTCCCGTACGTGGACGAAGAACGGATCGGCATCTACGGCTGGTCGTACGGAGGGTACATGGCAGCGCGCTGTATCCTGAAGGCGCCGGACCTGTTCAAGGCCGCGGTCGCCGGCGCGCCGGTGGCCGACTGGGACGGTTACGACACCCACTACACCGAGCGCTACATGGGAACCCCGCGGGAGAACGCCGCCGGCTACCGCGACAGCTCGCTCCTGCCCCTGGCTCCGCTCCTCGAAGGAAGGCTCCTGATCGTCCACGGCATGGCGGACGAGAACGTGCACTTCCGCCACACCGCGCGATTCCTGAACGCCCTCAACTCGGCCCGGAGACGGTACGACCTGCTGGTCTTCCCCGACGAGCGCCACCTGCCGCGCGGCGAGGAAGACCGGCGCTACCTGGAGACGCGGATCGTCGAGCATTTCGATCGCGCCCTCAAGTGAGCCGATATGAAAAGGGCCGCCCCTTGCGGAGCGGCCCTTCCAAAGGACAGCAACTGGAGCGTCGAGGTCAGATCTTCCGGACGTTCGCGGCGGCCGGGCCCTTCTGTCCCTGCTCGATCTCGAACTCCACCGCGTCGCCCTCGGCGAGGGAACGGAACCCCTGCGCCTGGATAGCGGTGTGGTGGACGAAGACGTCCTTGCCACCATCGTCCGGAGTGATGAAACCGTACCCCTTGCTGTCGTTGAACCACTTCACCTTACCCTTGGGCATCTGACTCGACCTCCAAATAGTGGGACCGCCGATCGCCGCTACCGCCGACGCGGTTGTTCATGAAGCACTGGATACCGGCTGTCCCATGAATGCGGGCATTGTCCACGAAGTCCGCCGCTCCTGTCTAGACCCCAAAGAAAAAAATGCCTCAGCGGCATAAACGGCGCCGGCCCCTCGCCTCAAGCCGGCGGCGCCGGCACCTCCGGCACGCGCGTCCGGGCGATCCTCCTGAAGAGGACGTAGGTCGCCGGCCCGGAGGCGAACACCAGCAGATCCACGACCGCCTGCAGCCCGTCGAGCGCCCCGTCCGGCCAGACGCTCTCCACGATGACCATGCCCGAGAGAATGACGCTCGGCACCGTCATCAGCGCCAGGCCGGGGGTCCCCAGGGGGATCCGGAATGGCGCCTTCTCCGGGGCGGCGCCGGAAGCGGCATCCCTCTCCGGCGCGTGCGAGCGGAGCCGCAGGAGAGACGCGAAGATCAGCAGATAAGCCAGCACCTGCACGATGGCGAACAGGCCCGCCAGGTAGGAGAATCGGACCAGCGCGAGCAGGCTCAGGGCGATCCCGCCGACGATCAGCGACACGGTCGGCGTGCCGAAGCGGGGGTGCCGGCGCGCGAACACGCGCGGGAACAGCCCGTCCTCCGCCATCACCATAGGCAGCCTCGACTGTCCGAGGATCGTGACCATCAGCAGGCAGGAGTTGCTGATCAGGCCGCCCGCCGCCATCGCCATGCCGAGCGCCGGCCCCCCGAGCGCCTGCGCCGCGGTGGAGAAGTACGATTCGCCCCAGTCGCTCCAATGCCCGTGCCCTGCCAGGGCGGCGAAAGTCGGGATGATGTAGCTGCCGGCCGCCATCGGCACGGCGATCGCCAGGGCGATCGGAAAGGCGCGGGACGGCCGCTCGACCTCCCCGGCGTTCGTGGTCAGCTTCTCGAACCCGGAGTAGAGCCAGATGGCGATCCCCAGGCCGGCCGCGAACGCCGACAGCGGCCCTTTCTCCGGGGTCACGAAGGGCACCAGCGGGTTGAACGCGAAGCGCGCGAGCCCCAGGAGGGTCATCGCCAGGAACGGGAAAAAGATCAGGATCGTCAGGACGACGGAAGTCGTGCCGACGAGGCGGATGCCACGCCAGTTCATGAAGACCGCCACCCACACCAGCGCCGCCGCGACCGCCCAGTGCCAGGATCGCGGCAGGTCCGGGTACCAGTACTTCAGGTAATTGGCGAACAGGACCGCGAAGGTGCCGTTCGTCGCCAGGTTCGCCAGCCAGACCAGCCAGCCGGCCATGTATCCCGTGAAGTCGCCGAACGCCCTCCGCGCCCAGCGGTAATACCCGCCCTCCACCGGATAGAGCGCCGACAGCTCGGCGCAGGCAAGCGCGATCGGCACGGCCCACACGAACGGCAGGACCACGAGCGTCAGGAGCGCGATGCCCGGCCCCGACCCCGAGACCATCTCCTCCAGGCCGTACGCTCCGCTGCAGATCACGGAGTACGTCATGAACACGAGCTGGAAGGTGGTCGCCCTGCGCGGATTCCCGGCACGGCCGGAGGCGTTCTCCATGGCCGGCGACTCTAGGCGAACCGCCGCGCGCCGGTCAAGCCACACTCGAACGGAGTGACCCTCGCGTCCGCGTGGAGGGGCACACTGCGTTGCGGCTCATGGCTCGCACGCGCAGGCGCTTCGTCGCCCATCTGTCGCGCACGGCGCGGCTCGAAATCGCCGCAACGCAGTGTGCCCCTCCACTCGCATCCGGACGTCTCTCCGGCCGCGCGCCTGTCCCCGCATGTCGTTCCGTGCTACCGGTCCCGGTTTGAGACCTGTCCGGCCGGCGCAGTCCGCCGGGGCGGCTGAGGATTCCAGGGTTCGGGGGGCGGCGGCCCTGCCGCGCCGCGGCGATTTCGAGCCGCGCCATGCGCAAGAGCAGGTCTGGGGTACCCCTCGCGTGTGAGCCATGAGCCGCGGCGCGGCAGGGCCGCCGCCCCCGGCGTGATGACGAGACGTCAGGCGCCCCGACGGAGGGCGGCGAGCGCCTCGCGGACGTAGTGGCGGGTCATCTCCTTGCGCCAGCGGAGGCCGAAGTCGGTGTTGTCCACCGGCTTGGCAAGGGGATAGGCGAGCCGGGCGGCCTCCTCGATCGATTCGTCGGCGAGGGGCCGGCCGATCAACGCGGCCCGGGACGCGATCGCCTCGATCGGGGCCATGGACACCGCTCCGAGCCAGAGGCGGGCGTCTGCGACGACGCCCCGGTCGAGGCGGACGCAGGCGGCCACGCCCAGGACCGGAAAGTCGAATGCCTCGCGGCGGCGCAGCTTGCGGTAGGCCGATCGGAAGCGGGCGGCGCCCGGTGGCAGGGTGATGCCGGCGAGGATCTCGTCGGGGCGCTTGGCCAGGTGATGGATGCCGTCGCGCCTGTAGAACTCTCCGGCCTCGATCGTCCGCTCCCCTTTCCTGGACACCAGGTTGAGGCGGGCGCCGTAGGCGCACAGGACGGGAGCGGTGTCGCTGGAGTTCACGGCGAGGCAGACGTCGCTCCCGGGAGCCACCCAGCAGGTCTCGCCGTCGCACTTCATGCAGAAGTTGATGGCGCGGCGCCACTCGTAGTTCTGGTTGTAGTAGTTGCAGCGCGTGTCGAGGCAGACGTTGCCGCCGATCGTCCCCATGTTCCGGAGAATCGGCGTCGAGATCGAATGGATCGCCTCCCAGAGCCCCGGGTAGTTCCGGCGGATGAGGGCGTTCTCCTCCAGATCGGTCAGCGTCGTCCCGGGCCCGATCCGGACGCCGCGCTCCGGCGTCCCCCCGACTCCGCGCAGCCTTTCGATCTTCCGGAGGCCGACCAGGACCGGCGGGGTCTGGTGGCGCCGCTTCATGTTGGGATAGAGGTCGGTGCCGCCCGCGACGACCATCGCCTGCGGCCCCTCGCCATGGAGGATTGCCGCCGCCTCCGACAACGCGCCGGGAGCGCAGTAGCGGAACTTCGGCAGCCGCATCATCGCCGCGCTCCAGAATTCACCGGCGCGTCCCACGGCGTCGGGACGCGTATCGGCTCCGGCCAGCGGGCGTCGGGGACGCCCCTGGGGCCGAGGCGCTTCGCCGGGGACTCGAGCGCCTTGAGGACCTTCTCCGGAGTGACCGGGACCTCGTCGATGCGCACGCCGACGGCGTCGTGCACGGCGTTCACCACCGCGGGGGCGATCGGCAGGAGCGGCCCCTGCCCGACCTCCTTGGCCCCGAACGGCCCGTTCGGGTCGGGGTCCTCGATGATGTACGAGACGACGTCCGGCATCTCCATCGTCGTCGGGCTCTTGTACTCGAGCAGGGAGGGGTTCTTGTGCACGCCGTTCCGGCGGGCGCGGAACACCTGCTCCTCCATGAGCGCCTCGCCGAGCCCCATGTAGACGCTCCCCTCGATCTGGCCGACCACCAGGACCGGGTTGATGCACCGCCCGACGTCGTGCGCCAGATGCACCCGCTCGACCCTGATCCAGCCGGTGCGCGGATCGACCTCCAGCTCGACGATGGCGGCGCTGTAGGAGTAGGCGGGCGAGGGGCCCACGCCCGCGCCCTTGTAGCGGGCGGCCGAGGGGGGCGGCGTGTACGAGCCGACCGTGCCGAGGGTGCCGAATTTCGCCTCCGCCAGGACGACCGCCTCCGCGAACGACAGGCCCCGCCCCGGATCCCCGACGTCGAACACGCGCCCGGCGCCGCAGCCGATCTCTTCGACCGGCACGCCGAGCTTCTCGGCGGCCGACGCCGCCAGGAGCTCCCGGGCGCGCTCCGCCGCCTGGATGGCGGCGTTGCCCATCATCAGGGTGACGCGGCTGCTGTAGGAGCCGAGGTCGACTGGCGTCAGGTCGGTGTCGCCGCAGACGATGCGGACGTCGCAGGGATCGATGCCGAGCACCTCGGCGACCACCTGCGCCAGGACGGTGTCGGATCCCTGCCCGATGTCGATCGCGCCGCAGAACGCGGTCACGCCGCCGCCGCGATCGAGCTTGAGCTGCACGCCGGTGTGCGGCATGCTGTTCCAGTAGATCGGCAGCCCGGCGCCGCAGATGTAGGACGAGCACGCCAGGCCGATTCCCCTGCCGTGCGGCAGGCGGCCGAACTTCTCCCTCCAGCCGGACCCGCGCACGACCGCCTCGATGCACTTCCCGAGCCCCATCGAGCCGACGCGCATGGTTTTGGCCGTCAGCGAGTCCGGCGGCACCAGGTGCCGCAGGCGCAGGTCGGCCGGATCGATCCCCAGCCGCTGGGCGATCTTGTCCATCTGGACCTCGAGGGCGAAGCGCGGCTGGGGCGTGCCGTGCCCCCGCTTCGGGCCGCACGGCGGCTTGTTGGTGAAGAGGCGCGCGCCCTGGAACCTGTAGTTCTCGACCGGGTAGGTCACGGTCTGCAGCGCGCCGGTGTAGTACGTGCTGGCCACGCCGTACGAGCCGTAGCCGCCGCCGTCGAGACAACTCTTGAAGTCCATCGCCTTGATCCGGCCGTCCCGCGTCACGCCGGTTCTGATCTGCATCAGGACCGGATGGCGCCCGCGGTGGCAGTAGAAGACCTCCTCGCGCGTCAGGGTGACCTTGACCGGCCGGCCGGTCAGAAGGGAAAGCTTCGCGACGACGATCTCATGGCTGAACGGGTCGCTCTTGCCGCCGAAGCCGCCGCCGTTGGGACAGGCGATCACCCGCACGTGGGCCGGCGACATCTGCAGCACCTTCGCCAGGGCCCGGTGCACGTAGTGCGGCGTCTGCGTGCTCGACCAGACGGTCAGCTTGCCGTCCGGGGCGACCGCCGCGACCGCGGCGTGCTGCTCCATCGGCAGGTGGGTGCTCCCCTCGTAGAAGAAGGCGTCTTCGAAGATCTCGTCCGCCTCGAGGAAGCCGCGCGCGACGTCACCGAACTCGAGCGACACCTTCTTGTGGATGTTCCCCTCGTCGCCGTAGTCGTGGATGCGCGGCGACGGCGTCGCGATCGCCTGCTCGATCGACATCACCGCCTCGAGCGGCTCGTACTCGACCGCGATGGCGTTCACGGCGTCGAGGGCCGCGTCCTCGTCCGCCGCCGCCACCGCCGCGACCGGGTCGCCGACGAAACGCACCCGGTCGAGGCAGAGCGCGTGCTCGTCCTGGCTCACCGGCAGGATCCCGAACGGGATCGGCAGGTCCCGGCCGGTGAGAACGGCGAAGACCCCCGGCATCTTCGCGGCCTTCGAGGCGTCGGCCCGCACGATGCGCGCGTGCGGGACGGGGGCGCGGAGGAGCTTGCAGAACAGCATCCGCGGCAGGACGATGTCGTCGGCGAACTTCGTCTCCCCGGCGCACTTCGACAGCCCGTCCACCTTGCGGACCGGCGAGCCGACGACGCGCAGGGCGCCATTCCCGCGCGGGACGGCGCCGGCGCGCCGGGCGACGTCGCCGCCCGCCGCGCGGACGCCGCCCGGCCCCGGATTCCGGCCGCCCGGGCCGCTAGGCGCGCCGGCCATAGAGGATCTCCGGCGCAGGCCGCGCCCCGGGGTCGCGCAGGCGGCGCGCGGCCAGCTCGACCGCCTCGAAGATCTTGATGTAGCCGGTGCAGCGGCACAGGTTGCCGGACAGCGCCTCGCGGATCTCCTGGCGCGTCGGGTCCGGCTTCGCGTCGAGGAGCGCCCTGGCGGCGCAGAGAATTCCGGGCGTGCAGTAGCCGCACTGCGCCGCTCCCAGCTCGGCGAACGCCGTCTGCAGCGGGTGGGGACGGG
>JACOUZ010000237.1 GCA_016177515.1 Acidobacteriota bacterium | reverse complement strand
GCGCAATGCCGTCGCCCTGGCGCTCACCGACCTGGCGCGGTCGATCGGCGGCAGCCTCGAGCTGGATCGCGTGCTGGCGGCGATCGGCGACTATGCCCGCGAGCTCCTTTCGGCGGATCGCTGCTCGATTTTCCTGGGCGACGGCAGCGGCCCACTGCAGTTCGCCTACCTTTCCGGTCCCCCCATGGACGGTCTCGCTCCCGGGAAGCCGGCGGACTTCGAGGCGCTCGACTCCCGCGCTTTCCCGGAGGCGCTCCGGCGCAAGCACCCCCTGGTGGTCGGGGACGCGCTCAGCGACCCCCGCAGCAACCCAGACCTGGCCAGGCGCTGGGGCATCGGCTCCGCCATCCTGGTGCCGCTTTTGGCCCGCGACCGGATGGAGGGCGTGCTGCACGCGGTGCGGTCCGCGCCCTCGTCCTGGACCCGGGACGAGGTGGAGCTGGCCGACGCGCTCGGCAAGCAGGCGGCGGTCGCGATCGAAAACGCCCGGCTCTACCGCGAGGCGCGGGAGGCGGTGCTGCGCCTGCAGCAGGCCCAGTACGGGATGATGAAGGCGGAGCGCATGGCGGCGGTGGGGACTCTGGCCTCGAGCCTGGCGCACGAGGTGCGCAACCCCCTGAATTCGATCAGCCTGCAGCTGGTGCTCCTGTCGCGGCGTGTGGCGCGCCTGGGCGACTCGGCCGACCCGGAGATCGCCGCCCTGGTCGAGAACGCTCGGCGCGAGATCGACCGCCTCGACGGCCTCGTGGGCGAGTTCCTCTCCCTGTCCACGATCGACCGCGTCCGGCTGTCAGACCACGATCTCCGCGCAATCGTGCGCGAGGTCCTGGGCCTCCTGGCGCCTCTGGCGCAGCAGCGGGGGCTGACCCTGAGCGAGGGCGTCACCGAGCCGGTGCCCCGCATCCTCCTGGACGGCGAGAAGATCAAGCAGGTCCTGATCAACCTGGTGCGCAACGCCATCGAGGCGACGTCCGAAGGGGGATCGATCACGGTGTCCACCCGGTCGTCGGGGGATTCCCTGGTGATCGACGTGACCGACACGGGCATGGGAATCGAGCCCGGCCTCGATGTGTTCGACTTCTTCACCACGACGAAGCGCGGCGGCACCGGCCTCGGGCTGCCGATCGCGCGCCGGATTGTCGAGGCCCACGGCGGGCGCCTGACGTTCGAGAGCGAGCCGGGCGTGGGCACGACTTTCTCCGTCATCTTCAAGACCGCCGAGAGCGGCGGACCCTGCTCCGAGGCGGAGGCGGCCCGATGAGCCCTAACAAAGGACGCATCCTGATAGCGGACGACGAGGAGGCGGCGCGCCGCAGCCTGGGTCAGATCCTGAGCGAGGACGGGTACGAGGTCTTCCTGGCCTCGGACGGCGAGGAGGCGCTCCGGCTGGTCGCCGAGCAGTCCCCCGACATCCTCCTGAGCGACCTCAGGATGCCGAGGCTGGACGGCCACGAGCTCCTGGCGCGCGTGCGCCAGGGGTACCCCGACGTGGCGCTGGTCATCATGACGGCCCACGGCACCATCAGAAGCGCCGTCAAGGCGGTGCAGGAGGGGGCCGAGGACTACCTGACCAAGCCGATCGACGTCGAGGATCTGGAGCGGGTCCTCGAGCGCATCCTGAAGAAGCGCCGCCTGATCGCCGAGACGCGCATCCTGCGCGAGCGCCTCGACGAGAAGTACAGCTTCGAGAACATCATCGGCCGGAGCCCGGAGATGCTGGAGGTCTTCCGCCTGGTCGAGCAGGTGGCCCCGAGCCAGGCCTCGATCCTGATCACCGGCGAGAGCGGCACCGGCAAGGAGCTGATCGCCCAGGCGATCCACCAGCGCAGCCCGCGGCGGGACGCCCCCTTCGTCAAGGTGGCCTGCGCCGCGCTGCCCGAGACCCTGCTGGAGAGCGAGCTGTTCGGGCACGAGCGCGGCGCCTTCACGGGTGCGCTGGCGCGCCGGGCCGGACGCTGCGAGATCGCCGCCGGCGGCACGATCTTCCTGGACGAGATCGGCGACATCCCCATGGGGATGCAGGTCAAGCTGCTGCGCTTCCTGCAGGAGCACCAGTTCGAGAGGATCGGCGGCAACCAGACGCTCACGGTGGACGTGCGCGTCATCGCGGCCACGCACCGCAATCTCGCGGTCCTGATCCGCGAGGGGAAGTTCCGCGAGGACCTTTACTACCGCCTGAACGTGATCGAGATTCCGCTGCCGCCCCTGCGCGCCCGGGCGCACGACATCCCCCTCCTGGTCAATTTCTACGTGCGCCGGTTCGCGGCGGCCAACAGCAAGGAGGTCTCCGGGCTGACGGACGAGGCGCTGGCCGCCCTGATGGCCTACGACTGGCCCGGACACGTGCGCGAGCTCGAGCACGCCATCGAGCGGGCGATCATCCTGGCGCGCAGCAGCGAGATCGACCTGGCCCTGTTCCCCTCGCTTCCGAAGACGGTCAAGCCTTCCCGCCGCGACAACGGGCCGGTCGTGCCCGGCGCCACCCTGGAGGACATCGAGCGCGACGCGATCCTGAGGACCCTGGAGGCGGTGGGCGGCTCGACCAGCCGGGCGGCGGCCGTCCTGAAGATCAGCGCCCGCACTATCCAGTACAAGATCAAGCAGTACCGGCAGGCGGGCGTGACCATCGATGCGCGCCACGACGAGCCGGGCGAGCAGGAAG
>JACOUZ010000236.1 GCA_016177515.1 Acidobacteriota bacterium | reverse complement strand
TGCATATTGGGAACCTGCCTTTCCTTTTCAGGGACCGGGCTCTCCGGCCCCGGTCCCTGTCATAGCCAATTCCGTGCCACGGAGCGGAACCAGGGGAGACGCCCAAACCGCCCTATTCCTCGCTGGGGAAGGGTTCCGCGAGCCACCGATCTCCGGCATGTCCACCGGGCCGAGGCCAGCCGTCCTCGAACCCGGACAACGGCGCGCCAGATTTGTGGCCGGCGCCATGCCGGGTCTATACTGCCACATGCCTTCCCGGCCGGTCGCTTTTCCATTGATCTTCCTTCTCCTGGCAATCGGCCTCGGCGGCCTGCCCGCGACCGCGTCGTCCCGGAAGCCGAAGCCACCGCCGGGAGACCAGGACAAGCCGAAGCTGGTCCTGACCGCCGATCCGGCCTTCGGGTTCACCCCCGTGACCGTCGTCCTCACCGGGAGCCTCACCGGCATCGGCCCGCTCGACCGGAACTTCTGCCACGCGGCGGTCAGCTGGGTCCGCATCGATCCCGGGCAGACGGAGCGTGACGCATTCAGGACCCGCGAGGATCCTGCATGCGTCCACCCCGAGGAGGAGATCTCGGTGATCACGAGCTTCACCAGGACTCTCGTCCTCTATCGCCCGGGATCGTACCTGATTCGGCTGGAAGTCGAAGGGAAGGACGGCACGCGGGTGGTTTCCCCCTTCACGCGCGTCGAGGTGCTCCGGATCCAGTGAACGGCGGTGCTACGGCGTTTCGTCCTCGTCCGGCTGGCCCAGCTGCTTCAGCAGGCGGTCCGTCAGGCTTTCGCGCAGTTTCTCCTTGGCGCGCTCGCGAACCTGCCGCACCTGCGCCTGCGTGTTGATCCGGAAGCGGGGGCCGGCCAGGTCCCCCTGCAGGGAGAAGTAAACGGCCAGGCGGTTGCTTTCGGTCAGTCCTCCCAGCCGTGCGTTCTTCGCCACCATGCCGCCCGTCGCTTCCTCGGAGAAGCGCGCCGTGATGTCCAGGTCCAGGGTGGCGTCCAGCCCGACCCAGCCCTTGCCCTCCAGGTCGAGATCGGGAGAGTGCAGGGCAAGGTCCTCGGTCCTGGCCCTGCGGTCCGAGACCGCGAGGGTGGCCCGCAGGCTCTCGAACGGCGTGCTGTCGCGGCCGACCCCCTTGCCGCCCGCCATCTCCAGGAGGGCGGCGAGCTGTTTGAGGACGCTGAAGGAGGTCACGGCGCCGTCGGTGATCTCGACGGCACCGGTCCCCCTCGCCGTCCCGAGGATTTCGTCCATGACCGCGCCGGCAGCCGAAAGATCGAGGTGGCCCCGCAGCCGGCCGCGCACCAGCTCCTTCAGCCCCGGGTCGTAGGCCGACAGGAGGGGATCGACGTCGACTTTTTCGAGCCGGACCGAGGCGGCGTACCCGGGTACCGCCCGGGACAGGTCGACGCTCGCCGATCCCGCCAGGGTCCCGCCATAGAACGCGGCGCTCATCTCCTGCAGCGAAAACACGCTCCGGGCCAGCCCGAGAGAGGCGCGGACGTTCGCGAGGTCGAACGTCTGGAAGCGGACCTCCTTGACCTCGATCCGGCCGGCGCCGCTCACCTGATCCAGGAGCCCCGTCGCCGGCGCGGCCGGCCGGGAGGAACCACTGGCCGGTGCGGCGGCGGGCGCCGCCGGGAGCAGGATCGCGACGATCTCGTTCAGGTCCAGCCGGGGGGAGGCCAGCGCGAACCCGATCCTGGGCTTGAGGAAATTCTCCACCTTGAGGCTGCCGCGCAGGGACGAAGACCCGACGCGGACGCTGAAGTCCCGCCATTCGGCGCGTTCCCCGTCGACGATCAGGAGGCCTGACAGATCCTTGACCGGCATGGCCATCCCCGCGTCGCGGTAGCTGATCCCCTTGAGAGCAAGGGTTCCCTTGAATCGCAGCGATTCGGGACGCTCGAGCGGGACCTCGGCCGACCCGTCGAGGTCGAGGGCGCCGCGCACGACCAGGCCGGCCGGACGCGCCACGCCGAGCCAGGGCAGGAGGAGCGCGAGGTCCTCGACCTGCATCGTCTTGCCACGGGTGGTCAGCGTGAGCACGGGCCCGCCGGCCGAGGTGCCGAAGCGGGCCCGGGCTGAGAGAGTGCTCTTCCCGAGCCCGAGGGACAGTCCAAGTTCGGTCGGCTGGTCTCCCCCCCATCCTCTGATCGTGGCGTTGACAGGGGCGATGACCGCTTCCGATCGCCTGCCGGCGACCACGGCATCGTCGTAGATCAGGATGCGCCCTCCGCTGACCCTGGCCTGGTCGACCACGACCCGGAAGGTGGAGTCCTGTGCCCCGCCGGCGCGCGGTGCCGCCCGGGAGGCGGCCGAGGCGCGCTGTACCAGATCGTCGAAGTTCCAGCGGCCGCGGGAGTCCCGGATCAGCGTCAGCGTCGGCCGGCTGAGGCGGATGGAGGTGACGTTGGCGCGGCCGCGGAGAAGACCCAGCAGGCCCAGGCGCACTCTCAGGGATTCGGCCGTCAGGGCGCTCCGGCCCGGGTAGGCGGCCGAGTCGGAAAGCTTGATCGGGCCGCCCACCGACAGGCCGGGGGACGGGAGAAGCGCGAACGAGACCCTTCCCAGTGTGAGGGTGCGCCCCGTCGCCTCCCGGACCTTCCCGGTGATGAGCGGCCGGTAACGGTTGACGTCCACGAGATACGGCAGGGCGACGGCGGCCGCGACGACCAGTCCGGCCGCGATCGCTCCCGCGATCAACCCGCGCGAGATGGCGCGCCGCAGGGGCACATCCGCCTCCTCAGGGGACCTTCTTGAGATCCTCTTCTCTCATGTAGGCCCGCGCCAGGCGGCGCGAGCGCGAGTACCCGAAAAGCGACGACCAGCGGGCCAGCTTGATCTGGTGCCTGATCTCGCCGATCTTCGCGCGCGCCGCCTCCTCGCCCAGGGCGATGCACTCCACGATCGCCGAGAAATCGGCCCAGTGAACGTGGCCCACCTCCGGATCGATCAGGACGTCCGCGAACCGGCACTGCATGTCCTTCAGCGCCTCCGCCTTGACCGCGTTCGCCCGCACCATGATGTTCAGGCCGCTGCGGTAAGCCGAAGTGTCCTCCATATCCCTCGACACGTCCACCCCGATCACCAGGTTGGCCCCCAGGCGCAGCGCCGGGATCACCGGGATCTTGCTGGTCCACCCGCCATCAACCAGGAGACGCCCGTCAATCGCCACCGGCGGCAGGAGCCCGGGAACGGCGCTGCTGGCGCTGACCGCGCGGCGCAGCGGACCCTCCTGGATGATGACCTCCTCGGCGCGATTGATGTCCGTGGCCACCGCCGCGAACGGGATTCTCGTCCGCTCGATGGCGACGTCGTCCAGGATGCCGTTGATGTTGTGCTCGAAGTGCTGGGCGCTGATCCAGGAGGTCTTGGCCATCGAGAACGAGTAGAAGATCCCCTTCTTGACCAGGGAGACGAAGTTGTACAGAAGCCCCGGGCTGGCCTGCCGGCTCTCGCGCAGAAAGTCGAACTTGGACCGCTTGAACTGCTTGCTGAAGATGAAATCGCGGAAGCGGCTCTCGGTGGCCGCGGCGCTCTTCGTGGTGGCGTAGACCCCGCCCACGAGCGCCCCGACGCTCGTGCCGACGATCAGGTCGATCGGGATCTCGTTCTCCTCGAGGGCCTTCAGGACTCCGATGTGCGCCAGCCCGCGGGCCGCGCCGCCGCCCAGGGCCAGTCCGACCTTGAACCCCTCGAACATCCTCGCACCGTCCCGGGAGCGCTCTCCGCACAGCGCAGATCGAGCCGTGCATCAATATAGGCCGGGCGGACGGCCGGGGCCATCTAGGAGTGTGTCCGAGTA
>JACOUZ010000043.1 GCA_016177515.1 Acidobacteriota bacterium | reverse complement strand
GTTGAGCCCTGGCCTGAAGCTTGATAGGTGGCGAGCATGGGGACCGGGCGGTCGCGACGCCATCATGCGCACATCATGATTCTTGAAACCGGAATGGGTCCGACGTGAAGCTCCCGAACGCGGATTGCGCCATCGTTGATGAGCGCAAGGTGCGAGACTACCTGTTGTCGAAGTCCCATCCGATCGGACGCTTCAAGGCCGGCTTTCTCGTGCGTGTGGGATTCGAAACGGAGAAAAGTACATGATTTCGGGTATTCTTAAAGGGCCGCAGGGGCTCAGTCTTGAAGTCACGACGGTATGGCTTGTCCCCACAGGCGGTGGAGCACCGCGGCTCGTAACCGTGTATCCGAGGTAGACGTGACCTTCGCAGCGCTGGACACTGTGGTTCTCGTGCGTGACCTGCCCGAGCACGGGCTTAAAGCCGGGGACTTGGGCGCTGTTGTCGAGGTTTATCCTCCGGACGGCCTGGAGGTCGAGTTCGTCACGGCGTCCGGCCGCACTACCGCCCTCATGACTCTCAAGTTCACCGACGTTCGCCCCATCTCCGACTCTGATGTTGTTGCGGTGCGTTCATTCAGTCGCACGGCCTGAATAGTCAGCAGGGCGCATATCCATACCATGGTGCAGCAGTAAACGTGGCGTTTCCGTTCGCCTTCCTGCGGCGGGCGGCGCCGCGCGTGCAGAGCGAGGCGCCGCCCGCTCGAGTTATGACTTGGTGTAGGTGATCTCCATCATCTTCATTTCTTTGCCGTCCTTGCCCGGCCCGTACATCTCGAAGACCTGGGTCGTCGGGCTCGTCCAGCGGGTGGTCATCCTCGCCTGCACCGGGCCCTTCTTGATCGGATCGTTCCAGGAGCCGGTGAAGGTGCAGGCCTTCTTGGCGTCGCAGGAGCCCTCGTTCACCATGAGGCCGGTGGACATGCTGTCCATCCAGGTCGACCAATACTTGCCGGTGACGTTGTCGTAGCCCATCATGCCGTGACCGGTGAAGGGCGTGCCCATCATGGTGCTCTTCAAGTCCTCGGTAACTACGCGACCATCGAGCATCGTCTTGCGCGTCGCCGTGCCGGCCTCCTCCATGGCCGGTCCACCCGGCTCGTGCCAGCTCTTGATCTTGAGGGTGTAGATGCCGGCCGTAGACGCCAACCATTCGTGCTGGACGCCCGGCGTGCCAGCCTTGATGTACGCCTCCATCTCGGCCTTTTGCTCGGGGGTCATCTGGGGCGGCTCTTCCCCCCCCTGCGCCAGAGCCGGGGTGACGAGCAGCGCGACGGCGGCGGCCGTCAACAGGTGTTCTGCGAGCTTGCGTACCATCGTCCCTCCTGAGGAAGTCGATCTGGTTTCGAGCTGCGGATCGGTGGCGATTATACCGCGACGCTTCCGACCGGTGCGTTGCCCATATCCGCCAGGTCCCCGCCTGGTGGACGATGCGGCCTTCCGCGATGGTGGTCGTCACCCGCACGTCCTTGATGGTCCGGGGGTCGATTGCGAAGATGTCGTCGCTCACGATGACGAGGTCCGCCAGCTTCCCGGGCGAGATCGAGCCTTCGAGGCGGCCGCGACCGCGGCGACGAGGCAGAAGAGCGGCGCGAGGCCGGACCGCATCGAGGCGCTCTACGCCCCGCCGCCCGGATGTCCGTGACCGCCGCCCGAACCGCCGCCGGTGCCGCCGCCACCGCCGCGACGACGGCGGCGACGCCGCCTGCGGCCGGATCCCGGCTGGCCCGCCGGCCCGCTACCCTGGCCCGGTCCGCCGTGACCGCCAGATCCGTGGCCGCCGTGGGACACATGGTGCGCGCCATGCCTCGCGGGCGCATAACCGCCCGAGCCGCCCGGGCCCCCGGCCTCCTCTTCGGCCGCGGCCACCCCCTCGTCGAGGACGCCGCGCGCCGCCTCCTCCTCGAAGTGGGTCTTCAGGAGATAGCCGACGATCGCGAGCCTCTCGGCGTCGTCCAGGATCCCCTGCGCCATCGCCTCGTACTCGGCGCGATCCTCGGGGGAGAGCTTCGCCGCCATCTCCTTGAGCGTGTCCACGATCCGCCTCACTTTCCGGCGCGCCACCTCCTCGTCGGAGGGCACGTCGATCTCGTAGGCCTTCAGATGGTTGGCCCGCACCAGCCGGTTGAAGTTCATCAGGTCGAACGCCGAGACCAGGGAGATGACCCGGCCGGTCTTGCCGATCCGGCCGGTGCGGCCGGCGCGGTGGATGTACTGGTCCGACGAATCGGGCGTCGAATAGATGAAGACGTGCGACAGGTCTTCTATGTCGATGCCGCGCGCCGCCACGTCGGTGGCGACCAGGTGCCGGAGCGCCTTGCTCTTGAAGCGGCGCATGACCTGCTCGCGCTTCCTCTGCGGCAGGTCGGAGGAGATCATCGCCACCGGCAGGCCGCGGAGCGCCAGGTACGAGTGCACCAGCCGCGTCTCGACGCGTGTGTTGCAGAAGATCATCGACGATGCGGGCGACTCGTATTCGATCAGGCGGTACAGGGCGGCCGCCTTGTCCATGCGCGACAGGATGCAGAACAGGTGCTGCACGTCGGTGACGTAGAGCGCGTCCTGCGACAGCATCAGCCGCTCCGGCTCGCGCTGGTAGCGGCTGGCCATCGCCTCGATGGCGGAGGGGATGGTGGCCGAGAACATCAGGGTCTGGCGGTCCTTCGGGACCTGGTCGAGGATCTGCCGGACCTCCTTCTCGAACCCCATGTCGAGCATGCGGTCGGCTTCGTCGAGGACGAGGAAGCGCACGGCGTCCAGCCGCAGCGTCCCCTGGCGCAGGTGATCGAGGATGCGCCCGGGCGTGCCGACGACCACGTGGGCGCCCCGGCGCAGGCCGTCGAGCTGCCGCGACATCGCGTCGCCGCCGTAGATGGTCAGGGCGCGCACGCCCGAGTGCTGCCCCAGCCGGCCGAGCTCTTCGGAGACCTGGATGCTGAGCTCGCGCGCCGGGCAGAGGACCAGCGCCTGCACCTGCGGCCGGGCAGGATCCACCTTCTCGATGATCGGAATGCCGAACGCGGTCGTCTTGCCGGTGCCGGTGCGCGACTCGACGATGAGATCGCGGCCGGCCCGCGCCAGCGGGATGGAGCGCGCCTGCACGTCGGTCGCCTGCCTATACCCCATGGCCTCCAGGGAGGCCAGGATGGGAGCCGGGAGATCGAGCGTCGAGAACGGGACCGGGACCTCCGGGAAGGCGGACAGCTCGGTCCCCGCGGCGCGCACCGGGGGCGGAGGGGGCTCTTCGCGGGGCGTGCCGCGCGGGCGGATCGCGACCACGCGTATCTGGCGCAGCCGTCCGGTCTTTTTCGAAGTGTCGGCCATCCTGCGGAAGGGCTCCTAGATCCCGAGCGCTCCTCCGACGACCTGGCTGGTCGTCAGGATCGAGACTCCCCTGGACGTCCAGTCCTGGACCAGCCGGTCGCCTTCCTCGGGGCGGATGGCGCGCGTGGCGTCCCGGACGAGCGCCACGCGGTAGCGCCGGCGCGCCAGGAGTCCCTCGATGACGAAGCGGTCACAGACGTCCAGCGCCACCCCGTACACCACGATGCGGCCCGGGCGGACCGCCTCCAGGACGGTGTCCACGTTCGGATTGCTGAACACGTCGAAGCGCTGCTTCCGGAAGATGACCTCGCCCCCCCTGTCGAGGTGCTGCCGCACATTTCTCTTCAGGGCTTCCTTGTCTTCCGGGGCGCTGTCGATCCAGAGCGGGTCTTTCGGGCGCGTCGCCTCGACCCTGTCCTGCCCGGGCGTCCCGACAAGGCAGTGGGGCGGATAGGTCTCTTTGAAGTCCGGCTCGTCCGAGATCTCGGAATCCTCCGCCTTGTGGTAGTCGACCGAGCCGAGAAGAGGGACCCCCTTCTCCCGGGCGAGCCCCGTCAGCGCCTCGAGCCTGGGCAGGACCGTCTCCGCCCCCTGGATGTAGAGCTTGCCGTCCGGCATGATGAAGTCGTACTGCGTATCGACGTCCCAGAAGATCGTTCCTCGCATGGCAGGCCCGGATTCTATGCCCTATGGGGACAGAGGTCAATTTTGCCGCTGGTCCCGGAGAAGGCGGCAGCGGAGAGCGTGCGGGGAGACATGGGCGCCCGCCGTCCACCTCCGGATGCCCGGGAGGGTGAGCGTGGACGGCGGGCGATGGGGTATCGATGGAGAAGGATGGCCAGTCTCCATCTCAGGAGCCAGACGCGCCACGTGCTGGAGGCGGCGCGACACTCCGCCCCACTTCCCGACTTCGTTTTCGACGTGCAACGAACATGCCGCTGCCCGCCTGCGATGGCGGGCTCGTTGCCCAAGCCCATTGCATTTCAAGGAGTTGCCCCTGTCGATGAGAGTCGGCATTCGACCGGAACGGAGT
>JACOUZ010000042.1 GCA_016177515.1 Acidobacteriota bacterium | reverse complement strand
GTCTCTCGGCCGGCCCGAGCCGCGGGCGCACGCGCCGCCGGCTGGCTGAACGGCGCGCCCCGTGCGCGCCGGGGCCACCCGCCGCGACCCCCGGGGCGGGTGCCACCGCAGGCGACTGCCTGGCGGCGCGCGGCGCGGCGGGCCCTGCTTGAGCCGAAGCGACGGTCTGTGTTAAGGATACGGCCCGCCTGGGAGGATCGACCGATGCAGACCGGCACGAGGGCCGCGGCGCAGGAGGATCTGAACCTCTGGAACATCGTCAGCCGGCAGTTCGACAGGGCGGCGGCGACGATGGACCTCCCGGAGGGCCTGCTGCGGCAGATCAAGGCCTGCAACGCCGTCTACTACGTCCAGTTCCCCGTCCGGTTCGGGGACCGGTACGAGATCTTCGAGGGCTGGCGCGCCGAGCACTCGCAGCACCGAAAACCGACCAAGGGCGGCATCCGCTACAGCGAGATGGTGACGCAGGACGAGATCATGGCGCTGGCGGCCCTGATGACCTACAAGTGCGCCATCGTGGACGTGCCGTTCGGGGGATCCAAGGGCGGCATCTGCTTCAACCCCAAGAAGTACACGCGGGATCAGGTGGAGAAGATCACCCGCCGGTACACGGCGGAGCTGGTGCGCAAGAACTTCATCGGTCCGGGGATCAACGTGCCGGCGCCGGACCTGGGCACCGGGGAGCAGGAGATGGCCTGGATCGCGGACACCTTCGAGGCGCTCACGCCCGGGCACGTCGACTCGCTGGCCAGCGTCACCGGCAAGCCGGTCACCCAGGGCGGCATCCGCGGGCGCAAGGAGGCGACCGGACGCGGAGTGCAGTACGGCATCCGGGAGGCGTTCAAGCACAAGGCCGACCTGAAGAAGTTCGGCCTGTCGGGCGGGCTTGAAGGGAAGCGCGTCGCCATCCAGGGGTTCGGCAACGTCGGCTACCACGTGGCGAAGTTCCTGTCGGAGGAGGACGGCTGCCGGATCGTCGCCATCGGCGACGTGGCCGGCGGCGTCATCAACCGCGACGGCCTGAACATCAATCATCTGTCGGAGTACCGCGACATGACCGGCGGGCTCAAGGGCTTCCCCGGCGGGAAGGACCTCCCGGGGCCGCGGGACGTGCTCGAGGCCGAGTGCGACATCCTCGTGCCGGCGGCGCTCGAAAACCAGATCACGCTCGAGAATGTCGACCGGATCAGAACGAAGATGGTCGCCGAGGCCGCCAACGGGCCGACGACCCCCGGCGCCGATGAAAGGCTGAACCAGCGCGGCGTGATGATCATCCCCGACATCTACCTGAATGCGGGCGGCGTCACCGTCTCCTACTTCGAGTGGACCAAGAACCTGTCGCACATCCGCTACGGCCGGATGGAGAAACGCCTCGACGAAATTTACCGCGACAGGCTGGTGCAGACGATCGAGCAGGTCACGGGCAGGACGGTCGCCGACAAACAGCGTCGCGAGCTGCTGAAGGGGGCCGACGAGGTGGACCTGGTCAACTCGGGTCTGGAAGGGTCGATGCAGAACGCCTACCGGGAGATCCGCGAGGCGCTCCTGGCCGACCCGCGTCTGGGCGACCTGCGCACGGCCGCCTTCGCCGTGGCGATCACCAAGGTGGCGCGCAGCTACATGGAGCTGGGAGTCTTCCCATAGGGGCCCGCCCGGCCACGGCCACGAAATCCGCGGGCCGGGCCGTCAGTTGACGCTGCCGGGCGCCGGGTCGTCCTCGCCGGCTCCGGCATGCTGCTCCAGGCTCTGCTGGATGAAGATCGCCTGCTGCAGCTCGCGCTGCGCCCGGTCGAGCTGCCCGAGCTTCAGGTAGACCCGGTACAGGTTCAGGTAGGGAAAATGGCGCGGCTCGTAGCGCGCCGCTTTCTTCGCCTGCTCCAGCCACGGGATCGCCTGATCGATCCGGCCGAGGTGAATCAGGTAGGAGCCGATGTCGTTGTACGGGTTGCCGAAGTTCGGATCGATGCGGATGGCAATCTTGCACTGGTCGATCGCCTCCTCGTAGCGCCCCTGGAAGGAGAAGGTCCAGCCGAGGAAAGTGTGGGCTTCGGCGGTGGGATACTCCGCGATCGAGGCCTTGTAGAGGCGGATCGCGTCTTCCAGCTTGCCGGCCGCCTGCCGCCCGTACGCCCGCTGCAAGAGACGCACGGCGCGCTCGATCTGGCCCTGGTCGCTCATGGCCGTCCGCCCTCCACCGGCCCGCCTGCAGATCTCGACGCTCCATCCTAGCGGCGCCGGCCGCGATCGTCAACGCCGGCCCGCCCTGCCCGCAAGGCCCCCCGGTGCGACCTGCCGCCGGCGCCGGCGGACCCTCCGGCGCGACTCGGATTAAGATAGGCGCTCTCGAACGGAGGCCCCCGATGACCAGCCCATTCTGCGCCGCGCGACGGCCGTCCGCGCTGCCTTCATTCCTGCTCGCGCTGTGCGCGGTCACCGGCCTGGCCGCCGTGGCCTGCGCCGGGAGGTCCGCGCCCCGGGGAGGCTCCGGGGCGCCGCCGGACCGGGATTCTACCGGAGGGCGCGAGGCTGGCGCAGAGGGTGCCCGGGTCCCGGGGGGCGGGGCCGCACGCTTCGCCGCCTTTGCCGAGCGCTTCACGCGGGGCTCGCTGATGCTGTCGCCGCCGGCGGCGACGCTCGCCGGCCTGCACCGGCATCCCGACCCGGATCGCGGCGTCGAAGTGGATCTCGATCAGGAGCTGGACGACTTCTCGCCCGCGGGCGCGGCCCGTCGAATGCGCTTCTACCGCGGGAGCCTCGAGGCGCTGGATCGGGACTTCCCCGCCGCTTCGCTTGCCGCGCCGGAGCGGATCGATCGCGACATCATCGCCGCGCAGTGCCGCCTGGCGCTGCTCGACCTGGAGCGCGTGCGCTCGGCCGAGACCAACCCGACGGCGGCGGTGGAGTCGATCGGCACGGCGCTGTTCTTCCCGGTGGTGTTCGAGTACGCGCCCGCCGCGGAGCGCGCCGCCGACGTCATCGCCCGGCTGGAGAAGACCCCGGCGTTCGTCGGGCAGGCGATCGCCGCGCTCCGGACGAGCGCGCCGATCTACACCGAAGTCGCGATCGAGGAGAACGACGGCAACCGGGACGTGATCCAGAACGCCCTGCCGGCCCTGTTCCCCAAGGGATCCGCCCTGGAGGCCCGCTACCTGGCCGCGCGCGGGCCGGCGCTCGCGGCGATCGACCGGCTCGGGGACTTCCTGTCGGG
>JACOUZ010000239.1 GCA_016177515.1 Acidobacteriota bacterium | reverse complement strand
CTCACGGGAGAGCTGGGAGGCCTCAACATCGTGCATGCCGACTACAACAACGACGGATTCCCCGACGTGCTCGTCCTGCGGGGCGGCTGGATGAGGCGAGGCGGGAGGTATCCGAACTCCCTCTTGCGGAACAACGGCGACGGGACCTTCGAGGACGTCACGGAGGCGGCGGGGGTGCTGAGCTTCCACCCGACGCAGACGGCGGCCTGGGGAGACTACGACAATGACGGCTGGCTCGACCTGTTCGTGGGGAACGAGTCCACGCCCGACGACCCTCATCCCTGCGAGCTCTACCGCAACAACCGGGACGGCACGTTCACCAACAAAGCGGCCAACCTGGGCAGCGCCGATCTGGGCTACGTCAAGGGGGTCGCCTGGGGGGACTTCAACAACGACGGCGGGCAGGATCTCTACGTCTCGGTCCTCGGCGGAGACAATTTTCTATTCCGCAACGACGGGAAGAGGGAGGGCCAGGGGCCGCGCGGGGAGGACTGGCTGTTCACGAACGTGAGCCGGGAGGCGGGCGCGATCGAGCCCCGCTTCAGTTTCCCCACCTGGTTCTGGGACTACGACAACGACGGCTGGCTGGACATCCTGGTCGGCGGGTTCGCCATGAGGGACGTGGGCGATGTGGCCGCGATTTACCTGGGAATGCCATCCCGCGCGGAGAGGCCGCGGCTCTACCACAACAACCGGAACGGGACTTTCACGGACATGGCCCGCGCGGTGGGGTTGGATCGGCTGGCGATTCCGATGGGATCCAACTTCGGCGACCTGGACAACGATGGCTGGCTCGACGCCTATTTCGGGACGGGGGACCCGACCCTGCAGTCGCTCGTGCCGAACCGTATGTTCCGGAACGCGGCGGGGGTGTCGTTCCAGGACGTGACGACGTCCGGGGGATTCGGCAACGTCCAGAAGGGGCACGGGGTCGCCTTCGGCGACATCGACCACGACGGAGACCAGGACATTTTCGAGGTGATGGGAGGCGCATACGAAGGAGACGTCGCGATGAACGTCTTCTTCAGGAATCCCGGCCACGGCAACCACTGGATCACGCTCCGGCTGGAGGGCCGGCGCTCCAACCGGTCGGCGATCGGCGCGCGGATCAGGGTGCGCGTCCGGGACGGCGAGGCAAAGCGCGACATCTACGCCACGGTCGGCAGCGGGGGGAGCTTCGGCGGGTCGAGCCTGCAGCAGGAGATCGGGCTCGGCCGCGCGGCCTCGATCGAGGCAATCGAGGTGACCTGGCCGGCGACCGGGAAAACCCAGACGTTCAGGGACGTGGCGATCGACCGGACGTACAAGGTCACGGAGGGCGAGC
Organism: Acidobacteriota bacterium; assembly: GCA_016177515.1. Lineage (GTDB taxonomy): Bacteria > Acidobacteriota > Polarisedimenticolia > Gp22-AA2 > Gp22-AA2 > Gp22-AA3. The sequence continues at coordinate 3,400 of JACOUZ010000239.1, read as the reverse complement.
CCGGCCTGGCGCCCATCCCGGTCAGACCCTTCGACCTTTGAGCGGTTTCGACGTTTTGCCCTCCTCGCGCGGCGGGCGCACGCCCTCCGCCCAGGCGATGGCGAACCAGAAGGCGGCGTCGGGGCGCTTCTTCCAGGCGTCGAGCGCGACAATGGCGGCATCGAACGAGCGGGCGGGCAGCAGTCCTTCCTCGACGATGGCGCGGCGCGCGCCGCGCAGGAGGCCCGCGGCGTTCTCGACGTATGCGGGGAAGTCAGGGGCCCCGGAGCAGGAGCCGAAGAAGATCCAGGTGTTGCGCCGCGGGCGGGCGCCCGCCTCGTGCAGCAGGGCGACCAGCCGGCGACCGACCGCGGGATCGTTCCCGAGGCTCTTGAAGCTCCGCATGTAGGCGTTCCAGAGCGGCGCGAACCCGGCCGGCTCCGGCCACAGGCGGATGACGTCGTGGTCGTCGTCCTCCAGGACGATGCGGCCGCCGGGGCGGACCGCCCGCACCATTCCGCGGACCACGCGCAGCGGATCGGGAACGTGCTCCAGCAGGAAGCGGGCGTGCGCCAGGTCGAACCGGCCCCGCTCGCCCCGGCGCAGGGGCAGGTCGAGCGCGTCTCCCCGGCGCCACTCGACCAGTCCGGTCTCGCCGGCGGCGCGGGCGGCGCGCACGGCGCCCGCGATCTGCTCGCGGCTGCGCTCGATCCCGAGGACCCGGCCGCCCGGCGCGACGGCGCGCGCCATGTCACGCGCGAACTGTCCTAGGCCGCTGCCGACCTCGAGAATCCGTTCGCCGCCGCCGAGTGCCAGCTCGCGCAGCGATGCCCGGTTGATCAGCGTGTTGAGACGGGCCAGCCGCTTCTGCTCGCGCGGATCGGTGCCATGCAGGTAGCGCGAGCGGGTCGAGGTCATCGGAGGTGTCCTCACCTCCCCTCGGGGGGCCGGGAGGCCGGCGGCCGGCCGCTCAGCGCCCCGGCGCGGGGTGCAGGTCGGAGGTGCAGAACGGACAGCGCGTCGCCCGCAGCGCGAACTTCTTGAACTCCTGGAGCATGCGGACCTCCTGGTGGCGCGCCCCCTGCTGCCGGGCGCCGGGCGGCACACCGTCTAGATGAACAGCGGCGCCAGGACCAGGGTGATCGTCGACAGGAGCTTGATCAGGACGTGCAGCGACGGGCCGGCGGTGTCCTTGAACGGATCGCCCACCGTGTCCCCCACGACGGCTGCCTTGTGCGGCTCGGAGCGCTTGCCGACCACCTGCCCATCCACCTTGAACAGCCCCGACTCGATGTACTTTTTTGCGTTGTCCCAGGCGCCGCCGCCGTTGTTCATCACAGTGGCCATCAGGATCCCGGCGATGGTGCCGACCATCAGGACCGCGGCCACCGATTCGGCGCCGACGTGCCCGTAGGGTGAAAGGTACTTGAAGGAGAACCCGACGGCGACCGGGGTGAGGACCGCGAGCAGGCCCGGCGTCACCATCGCCTTCAGGGCGCCGACGGTCACGATGTCGACGCAGCGGGCGTAGTCCGGCTTGGATGTCCCCTTCATGATCCCGGGGTTTTCCCGGAACTGCCGGCGCACCTCGGTGATCACGACCTGCGCCGCCCGGCCGACCGCCTTGATCGCCATGGACGAGAACACGAAGACCAGGGTGGCGCCGAGCAGGCCGCCGACGAACACCGGAACGCGCGTCAGGTCGACGCCGATCTCGCTGCCGGTGATCTTGGTGACCTCGTCCAGGTAGGCGCGGAACAGGAGGAAGGCGGCCAGGGCGGCCGAGCCGATGGCGTATCCCTTGGTCAGCGCCTTAGTGGTATTGCCGACGGCGTCCAGCCTGTCGGTCTTGTGCCTGATCGCCTCCGGCTGCTTCGACATCTCGATGATGCCGCCGGCGTTGTCGGTGATCGGCCCGAACGTGTCCATGGCCAGGATGTAGGCGCAGGGCGCCAGCATCCCCATCGTGGCGATCGCCGTGCCGTACAGGCCCGAGCCCGGCATGCCGCCCAGGGCCATCTTGCCGCACCAGTAAGAGCCCATCAGGGCCGCCGACACGGCCAGGACCGGAAGCCCGGTGCACTCGAACCCGACCGCCAGCCCGCTGATGATGTTGGTCGCCGGCCCCGTCCTCGAGGCCTCGGCGATCGAGCGGACCGGGCGGTAGCGGTATTCCGTGTAGTACTGCGTGATCAGCACGAACGCGAAGGCCGTGACGATGCCGATGATCCCGGCCAGGAGCAGGTACCCCTGCCGGACCTCACCCGAATACCCGGCGACCGGCTTCAAGAGCAGGTAGACGGCGGCGGCGAAGCCGAGCATCGCCAGGATCGTCGTCGCCAGGTAGCCGCGGTTGAGGGCGTGCATCGGGTCTTCGTCCTCCCGGCAGCGCACGGTGAACACGCCGACGATGGTCGCGATCAATCCGAAGGCGCGCGCCAGGAGCGGGAACAGGATGCCCCCCATCCCGAACACCGGATAAAGCGCGATCCCGAGGATCATGGCGCCGACGTTCTCGGCCGCGGTCGACTCGAACAGGTCGGCGCCGCGGCCGGCGCAGTCGCCGACGTTGTCGCCCACCAGGTCGGCGATGACCGCCGGGTTGCGCGGGTCGTCCTCCGGGATGCCGGCCTCGACCTTGCCGACGAGATCCGCCCCGACGTCGGCCGCCTTCGTGTAGATGCCGCCGCCGAGCTGCGCGAACAGGGCGACGAACGAGGCCCCGAAGCCGAACCCGACGATCTGGAGCGGCACGTGCCGGTAGTCCTGCATCCCGCCGAACAGGTAGAACAGGCCGCCGACCCCCAGGAGGCTCATCGCCACCACCGACAGCCCGCTGACCGCCCCGCCCCGCAGGGCGATCTGCAGCGCCTTGTTGAGGCTCGTCATGGCCGCCGCCGCGGTTCGGATGTTCGCCCGGATCGACACATACATCCCGATGTAACCGGCGATCGCCGAGCAGAGCGCCCCGGTCACGAACGACAGGGTGATCTTCCAGGCCACCCCGGAGCCCATCTCGGCGATGTTCTTCACCTCGCGGTTGGCGAAGTAGAAGCCGAAAATGAGCAGCGCCGCCACCACCGAAAGCGCGGCGATGGTCCTGTACTGGCGCTTGAGGAACGCCTCGGCCCCCTCGCGGATGGCGTCCGAGATCTGGCGCATCTCTGCCTTGCCGGTGTCGGCCGCGAGCACGTGCTTCGCCATGAAGGCAGCCACGACAAGGGACAGCACGCTGATCCCGAGGACCAGCGGCAGAACGGTACCGACGTCCATGAACACCCTCCTGCGTTCGATCGGGACGAGAGGGGCGCCGCGCTTCGGCTTCCGGGGGGCGGGCCCTCCCTGAGTTGGGGGGCCCGAGGGCCCCCGAAGACGCGGGAGAGTACCCTTCCTGCCCCTTTTGCGTCAAGCGGAACGAGGG